>NZ_JBICMS010000104.1:0-12073 GCF_043106615.1 Pseudomonas sp. CJQ_9
TGCGTGTCACAGAATTGTCGGTCAAGGCGATCTAAGCTTTCCTGTAAAGATTGTGCTGTGGCCCGGGGCGCTTCGCTGCCCCAAGGTGCACTGACGCGACATATGCGCAATTCAATGTGCTTTCGTCCCCATGACAACCGTCGCACTGTTGGCTTCGTGCGTTGTCCTAGCTTTATCGCGCAAACGATTGTTCTAGCCAAAAATTTAAGCGATCTGACAGCTTTAGCAGTGTATGATTGCGCCCGTCAGCCCCGCCGGGGCTTGTGGAAAACCACCATGGACTTACCCAGTAGTTACTCGCTAACACGATTCATACCGAAAGATCTGACCGATTGATTCTCCCGGCGTGCTCCGCTGCTGGGAGTGGAGTTCGCCTATGACCGAAGTAGAAGTAAAAAGAGCGCAGGACAGCCTGCAGGATCGCCTGGCCCAGGTGATCGAGTTGCTGCAGCGCCAGCGTGTGGTCGAAGACCTGACCCACCGCCAGGAAGGTGCGCACAACGACCTGGTCGAGAACCTGGTCCACCGCCAGAACCTCGTCGAGTTGCAGCGCAAGCTCGATGACCTTCACCCCGCCGACGTCGCCTACATCCTCGAAGCCTTGCCCCTGGAAGACCGCCTGACGGTCTGGCAGCTGGTGCGCTCGGATCGCGACGGCGACATCCTGCTCGAGGTCTCCGACTCCGTACGTCAGTCGCTGATTGCCGACATGGACGACCACGAGCTGCTGGCGGCTGCCAAGGAAATGGACGCCGACGAACTGGCTGACCTGGCGCCTGAGTTGCCGCGTGACGTTGTCCACGAGCTGATGGAAACGCTGGATGCGCAGCAACGCGAGCGGGTGCGTTCCGCGCTGAGCTACGACGAGGAGCAGGTCGGTGCGCTGATGGACTTCGAGATGGTCACCATCCGCGAAGACGTCAGCCTGGAAGTGGTGCTGCGCTACCTGCGCCGCCTCAAAGAACTGCCCAACCATACTGACAAACTGTTCGTGGTCGATTACGACGGCATCCTCAAAGGGGTGTTGCCGATCAAGCGTCTGTTGGTCAACGACCCGGAGAAGAAAGTCGCGGAGGTCATGGCGACCGACCCCGTGTCTTTCCAGCCCGAGGAAGATGCCTACGATGCCGCGCAAGCCTTTGAGCGTTACGACCTGGTATCGGCACCGGTGGTCGACAAGAGCGAACGCCTGATCGGCCGTTTGACCATCGACGAAATGGTCGACCTGATTCGTGAGGAAAGCGAGAGCGAAGTCCTCAACATGGCCGGTCTGCGGGAAGAAGAGGATATCTTCGCCTCGGTCTGGCGTTCATTCCGCAACCGCTGGGCTTGGCTTGCGATCAACCTGATCACCGCGTTTCTGGCTTCGCGGGTGATCGGCGTGTTCGAGGGTTCGATTGAAAAACTGGTGGCCTTGGCCGCGTTGATGCCGATCGTTGCCGGTATTGGTGGCAACTCCGGTAACCAGACCATCACCATGATCGTCCGTGCCATGGCGCTGGATCAGGTGTCGCCGGGCAATACCAGCCGTTTGATGCGTAAAGAGCTGGCGGTATCGCTGATCAACGGCCTGGTGTGGGGCGGGGTGATCGGTGCGGTGGCTTTCTGGCTGTATGGCAGCTGGTCATTGGGGGTGGTGATGACCGCAGCGATGACCCTCAACCTGTTGCTGGCCGCGCTGATGGGCGTGCTTATCCCGATGACCCTGGCGCGACTGGGGCGGGACCCGGCGATGGGCGCGAGTGTGATGATCACGGCTGTTACCGACAGTGGCGGGTTCTTCATCTTCCTGGGGCTGGCGACGCTATTCTTGCTGTAACCCCTTTCTTGCCTTACGCGATCCCGGTAGGAGCGGCCTTGTGTCGCGATGGGGCGCGCAGCGGCCCCGGGTTCTGGCGTTACAGCCGACATTGCCGGGGCCGCGCTGCGGCCCTTTCGCGACACAAGGCCGCTCCTACCGGGGGCGAATTCCCTGTAGTGACCCACAAAAAAGCCAGCTGACGCTGGCTTTTTTGTATCCGCTGGCAACCTTCAGGAAGCGTCGGCTGCCATCTCTGCATCGTGCGCGATCAGCGCAACCAAGGCGTTTTGCTGGCGGTGGGAGAGCTGACGGAAACGTTGCAGCAACTCGCGTTCATGCAGGGACAGCTCCGGGCTGTCCAGGCGCATGCTCAGCTCGTCACCCAACGCGCCTTCCTGGATAAGGCTCTGCTCCAGGCGTGCGATGATTTCGGAGTTCATGCTGCGGTGATGGTTGCGCGCTACCTCGGCAATGCGCTCACGCATTCCGTCTGGCAGGCGGACGACGAACTTGTCAGCGGTGCGGCTCGAATAAATAGCCTGTTTCATTGGGCGCATATAAATTGACCGGATTTTGGTTCAGGGGAAGCGGTTCTCAAATTGGCCGCACGGGGGGTGAAAATACGACCGTCGTGGCGACAAAATGTTCAACCGTCAGTGAAAATTGGATGCTCATCTTGCCTCAAGGTCGCCGTTTCCTTGGCGTCAATTCTGTGACAAATAGTGAGCCGGGTAAAGGCTTTGTGCCAGTACCAATTATCAGAAATGAGTACTGGTTTGAAAAGTTTTACATGCTCCGGCTCGCCTGACCGTCAGCCTTTTGCCGTCAAAAACTGGTAAAAAACAGCAAAAGACCAGGAAAACCCCTAGAATGCGCCGGGTTCCCTCCATAGAGCATAGTGGCTATGCAACATGACGCAAGTGACCGCCGATCAGGGGCAGGGCGGCTGATATTTTTGATGGGCCCGTCAGGGTCCGGGAAGGATTCCATCCTGGAAGCTTCCCGTGAGCAACTGGCTGCCGCCGGCGTGGAAATCGCCCGCAGGGTCATTACCCGCTCGGCAGAAGCGGTGGGCGAAGCGGCCCATGGCGTAACCCCGCAGCAATTTGCGGCCCTGCTCGCGCAGGGCGCGTTCGCCATGCATTGGCAGGCCAATGGCCTGGACTATGGGATTGCGGTGCAGGTGGACCACTGGCTGCAAGCGGGCAGGCCGGTGCTGGTCAATGGCTCGCGCGCCTATTTGGCCGAAGCCCGTGCGCGTTACCCGGACCTGTTGGCGGTGCTGGTCGAAGTCAGCCCCGAAGTGCTGCGCGAGCGCTTGTTGGCCCGCGGGCGGGAAACGGCGGCGCAAGTCGAGCAGCGCCTTGCCCGTAATGCACGTTTACAGCACACCAGCGACCCCACCGTGCATGTGCTGGACAATTCCAAGCGCCTGGAAACAGCCGTCGCCGGCCTGTTCACACTGCTGCGCGAAACGGGCGTGCTGCCCGGGGCGACGTAGTGCCAGAAAAGGATTACGCGAAAAAGCCCGGTACAGGCATGACAAACGCTGGCATGCTGGTTAACATGCTCGCCGTCCCGCTGTGCAGCGCTCGCTGCCGGTGTTTGCGTCTCAGTAGCTCAATTGGATAGAGCATCCCCCTCCTAAGGGGAAGGTTGCAGGTTCAATTCCTGCCTGGGACGCCATTTCCCCCTCTGTTTGCCTCCATCTCCAAAGCCCTGAGGCTTGCCGCCGATCAGGCCGTCATGGCCGGTAAAAATAGACGCCGTTGGATCTCTTCCGGTCTCCCAGCGCCAGGCTTATGCTTGCCACTGACAGACATGATCTTGCCGCCTGCGGCAAACACATAATGTCGGCAGCCCCTTGATGGGCACGCAGTTGCTGGGCATCAGGGAGAGCGCATGAATCAGGAAACCAGGCCGGCGCCCGCCGGCTTCAGTGAGCAGCAGTTGCACACCTTGTTCGAGTTGGTCAGCGATGGCATCTGGGATTGGAACGCCAACACCGGCTACGTTTATCGCAACCCCGGTTGGTACGCCATGCTGGGCTATGCCAACCATTCCAAGGCCAACTCGGTATTCACCTGGGAAAGTGTGATCCATCCCGAAGACTACCCCCGGGTGATGGCGCATTTCGAGGCCTACATCGAGCAGCGCACCGAGCGTTACCTTATCGAGTACCGTTGCCGCTGCCAGGATGGCAGTTACCTGTGGATCGAGGACACTGGCTACATCATCGACCGCAACGCCGATGGCTCGGTGGCACGCATGCTCGGTGCGCACCGCAACATTGACGCTGGCAAGCGCCTGGTTGCGCAGCTGCAACAGAAGAACCAATCGCTGGAGAGCCTGGTTGCCGAACGAACCCGCGAACTGTCCTGGGTCAACCAGCAGTTGCAGCGCCAGCTGGATGAAAACCGCGAGCTGGCCGAACGCGATGCCCTGACCCGCGTCGCCAGTCGCTACCGGCTGGAAAAGGAGCTGCAACTGGAGTGTCAGCGCGCTCAGCGCTTTCGCCAGCCGTTGTCACTGATTGCCATGGACATGGATGATTTCAAGCCGATCAATGACCGCTATGGCCACGCGCAGGGTGACAGGGCATTGGTGCAGGTGGCGGAAAACCTGCGCAGCTGCCTGCGTGATTTTGACCTGTTGGCGCGTTGGGGGGGTGACGAGTTCATCATCGTGCTGCCGCAGACCGCCCTGAGCGAGGCGTTGGACGTAGCAACGCGCCTGCGCCAGGCCGTACAGCAGCTGGAGCCGGTAGGCGACTGCCGGTTGACCATGAGCTACGGCGTGGTGCAGCGGCGCGGCGGTGAGGACCAGGTTGAGCTGCTGGCGCGGGCGGACCAGGCGCTGTACCGGGCCAAGGGTAATGGCAAGAACGTCATAGCCGAGTAGCCTGTGCCGGCCCCGTGAGTAAAAAAAGACCCGCGGCGCCTCACGGCGCCGCGGGCCAAATCGGCCTTGGCCGCTTCAGTGTCAGATATGCAGGGCGTGCCCCAAGGCGCGCAGTGCCGCTTCCTGTACCGCCTCACCCAGCGTCGGGTGGGCATGGATGGTGCCGGCCACATCCTCCAGGCATGCGCCCATCTCCAGCGACTGGGCAAACGCCGTGGACAGCTCGGAAACGGCCACGCCAACCGCCTGCCAACCCACGATCAGATGGTTGTCACGGCGCGCCACCACGCGCACGAAACCGCTTTTCGACTCCAGGCTCATGGCCCGGCCATTGGCAGCAAACGGGAACTGCGCGACGATGCAGTCCAGGCCCTGCTGGCTGGCCTGCTCCGGGGTTTTGCCGACCACCACCACTTCCGGGTCGGTGAAGCACACGGCGGCAATGGCTGCCGGCTCGAAACGGCGGGTTTTGCCGGCGATGATCTCGGCCACCATCTCGCCCTGGGCCATGGCCCGGTGCGCCAGCATCGGCTCGCCAGCCACGTCACCGATGGCCCAGACATTGTGCATGCTGGTCTGGCAGCGCTCGTCGATGGCGATGCCGGCGCCGTTCATCTTCAGGTCCAGGCATTCCAGGTTGAAGCCGCGGGTGCGTGGTCGGCGGCCGACCGCCACCAGTATCTGGTCAGCCTCCAGGCGCAACTGCCCACCCTGGCCATCATTGGCCAGCAGGCAGCCATCTCGGTAACCCTCGACGGTATGGCCCAGGTGCAAGGCGATGCCCAGCTTTTTCAGCGACTCCGCCACCGGTGCCGTCAGTTCAGTGTCGTAAGTCGGCAGAATGCGCTCGCGCGCTTCCACTACGCTGACCCGCGCGCCCAGTTTGCGATAGGCGATACCCAGCTCCAGGCCGATGTAACCACCGCCCACCACCACCAGGTGTTGGGGCAGGGCTTTGGGTGCCAGCGCTTCGGTGGAGGAAATGACCGCGCCACCCAGCGGCAGCATCGGCAGTTCAACGCTGCTGGAGCCGGTGGCCAGTAGCAGGTGTTCGCACTGGATACGTTGGCCATCGACCTCGACCTGCTTGCCGTCGAGCAGCTTGGCCCAGCCATGCACAACCTTGACTCCGTGTTTTTTCAGCAAGGCGGCGACCCCGGTTGTCAGGCGGTCGACGATCCCGTCCTTCCAGGCCACGCTCTGGCCGATGTCCAGGCGCGGCGAAGCCACGCTGATGCCCAGCGGTGAGGCTTCGGTGTAGCGGGTTGCCTGGTGGAACTGCTCGGCCACGTGGATCAGTGCCTTGGACGGGATGCAGCCGATGTTCAGGCAAGTACCGCCCAGCGCCTGGCCCTCGACCAGCACCGTGGGTATGCCCAGTTGCCCGGCGCGGATGGCCGCGACATAGCCGCCAGGGCCGCCGCCGATGATCAGCAAGGTGGTTTGTAGGGTTTGTTGCATGATCACTCCACGAACAGACAGGCAGGTTGTTCGAGCAGGCCACGCACGGCCTGGATGAACAGGGCGGCGTCCATGCCATCGACCACCCGGTGGTCGAACGAGCTGGACAGGTTCATCATCTTGCGCACGACGATCTGGCCGTCGATCACCACCGGCCGCTCGACCATGCGGTTGACGCCGACGATCGCCACCTCCGGCGTGTTCACCACGGGCGTGCTGACGATACCGCCCAGCGCTCCGAGGCTGGTCAGGGTGATGGTCGAACCGGACAGTTCTTCGCGGTTGGCCTTGTTGTTGCGCGCGGCATGGGCCAGGCGCGTGATTTCGCTGGCGTTGGCCCACAGGCTGCCTGCCTCGGCGTGGCGCAGCACCGGCACCATCAGCCCGTTGTCCCCTTGCGTGGCGATGCCGACATGCACCGCACCATGGCGGGTGATGACCTGCGCTTCGTCGTCGTAGGTCGCGTTGATCTGCGGGAAATCACGCAGCGCCACCACCAGCGCACGCACCAGGAACGGCAGCAGGGTGAGTTTGCCGCGGCTGTCGCCGTGCTTGCTGTTGAGCTGCTGGCGCAGGGCTTCGAGGGCCGTGACGTCGATTTCTTCCACGTAGCTGAAGTGCGCGACCCGGCGCTTGGCGTCCTGCATGCGCTGGGCAATCTTGCGGCGCAGGCCGATCACCGGCACCTGCTGGCTGTCGCTGCGCTTGGCATAGCCATTCGGCGCCTGCCCAGTGCTGCTTTGCGGCTTGCTCATGAAGGCGTCGAGGTCTTCGTGCAGAATGCGCCCGGCCGGGCCGCTGCCATGCACGTAGCGCAGTTCGATACCCGCATCCAGGGCGCGCTTGCGCACGGCGGGCGAAGCCAGCGGCTTGTCGCCCGGCTGACGCGGCACGATGGGCGCGGCTTCGTGGTTAGCCGGCGCCTGGCAGGCGGCCTGTGTCACGGGTTCCTGCGGCGCTGCCCTGGCCGCCACCGGCGCTGCCGGCGCAGCTGCAGTTTCCACCTGTTTGGCTTGCGGCACATCCACATGGTTACCGCTGCCTTCCACCTCGATGCGGATCAGCTCGCTGCCGACCGCCATCACTTCCCCGGGTTGGCCGCCCAAGGCCAATACTTTGCCACTGACCGGCGAAGGGATTTCCACAGTTGCCTTGTCGGTCATGACATCGGCCACCACCTGGTCTTCGGCGATGGTGTCGCCGACCTTGACGAACCATTCCACCAACTCGACCTGCGCGATGCCTTCGCCAATGTCCGGCATCTTGATGACGTGCGTGCCCATTCAGACCTCCATGACCTTTTTCAGTGCCGCACCTACCCGCGAAGGCCCAGGGAAGTAAGCCCATTCCTGTGCGTGAGGGTAGGGGGTGTCCCAGCCGGTGACGCGCTCGATTGGCGCCTCCAGGTGGTGGAAGCAGTGCTCCTGCACCAGCGACACCAGTTCGGCACCAAAGCCACAGGTGCGGGTGGCCTCGTGCACTACCACGCAGCGGCCGGTTTTTTTCACCGACGCGACAATGGCCTCGAGGTCCAGCGGCCAGAGGCTGCGCAGGTCGATCACTTCGGCATCGACGCCGCTCTCTTCGGCTGCCACCTGGGCGACGTACACGGTGGTGCCGTACGTCAACACGGTCACGTCATTGCCTGGCCGGGCAATGGCGGCCTTGTCCAGCGGTACGCTGTAGTAGCCGTCGGGCACGGCGCTGTGCGGGTGTTTCGACCAGGGTGTCACGGGGCGGTCGTGGTGGCCGTCGAACGGGCCGTTGTACAGGCGCTTGGGCTCCAGGAAAATCACCGGGTCGTCGCATTCGATCGAGGCGATCAGCAGGCCCTTGGCGTCGTACGGGTTCGATGGCATGACGGTACGCAGGCCGCACACCTGGGTGAACATGGCTTCCGGGCTCTGGCTGTGGGTCTGGCCCCCGTAAATGCCGCCGCCGCAGGGCATGCGCAGGGTCAGCGGGGCGATGAATTCACCAGCCGAGCGGTAACGCAGGCGGGCCATTTCGGAAACGATCTGGTCGGAGGCAGGGTAGAAGTAGTCGGCAAACTGGATTTCCACCACCGGGCGCAAGCCGTAGGCGCCCATGCCGACCGCGGTGCCGACGATACCGCTCTCGGAGATCGGCGCGTCGAATACGCGCGACTTGCCGTACTTGGCCTGCAGGCCCTCGGTGCAGCGGAACACGCCGCCAAAGTAGCCTACGTCCTGGCCGTACACCACTACATTGTCGTCGCGTTCAAGCATGACATCCATGGCCGAGCGCAGGGCCTGGATCATGGTCATGGTGGTGGTGGCCATGGCGGTTTCCGGGTTGATGCTGTTGTTGTGGTCGTTCATCTCAAACCCCCAGTTCCTGACGTTGGCGGCGCAGGTGGTCGGGCATCTCCTTGTACACGTCCTCGAACATCGAGGCGGCGCTCGGGATATGGCCGTTGGCCAGGGTGCCGTATTGCTCGGCCTCTTTCTGCGCGGCGATCACCGCCGCTTCGAATTCGGCGGTGGTGGCCTGGTGTTCTTCTTCGGACCAGTGGCCGATCTTGATCAGGTGCTGCTTCAGGCGGGCGATTGGGTCACCCAGCGGGAAGTGGCTCCAGTCATCGGCGGGGCGGTACTTGGAGGGGTCGTCAGAAGTCGAGTGCGGGCCGGCGCGGTAGGTGACCCATTCGATCAGGCTGGGGCCCATGCCACGGCGCGCGCGTTCTGCGGCCCAGCGCGAGGCGGCGTACACCGCGACGAAGTCGTTGCCGTCGACCCTCAGCGAGGCGATGCCGCAGCCCACGCCGCGCCCGGCGAAGGTGGTCGATTCGCCACCGGCAATGGCCTGGAAGGTGGAGATGGCCCACTGGTTGTTGACCACGTTGAGAATGACCGGTGCCCGGTACACGTGGGCGAAGGTCAGGGCGGTGTGGAAGTCCGACTCGGCGGTGGCGCCGTCGCCGATCCATGCCGAGGCGATCTTGGTATCGCCCTTGATCGCCGAGGCCATCGCCCAGCCGACGGCTTGCACGAACTGGGTGGCCAGGTTGCCGCTGATGGTGAAGAAGCCGGCCTCGCGTACCGAGTACATGATCGGCAGCTGGCGGCCTTTGAGCGGATCGCGCTCATTGGACAGCAACTGGCAGATCATGTCCACCAGTGACACGTCGCGGGCCATCAGGATGCTTTGCTGGCGATAGGTGGGGAAGCACATGTCCGTGCGGTTCAACGCCAGTGCCTGGCCGCTGCCAATGGCTTCCTCGCCCAGGCTCTGCATGTAGAAAGACATCTTCTTCTGGCGTTGGGCAACCACCATGCGGCTGTCGAACACTCGGGTCTTGAGCATGGCGCGCATGCCCTGGCGCAGGACCTGCGGGTCGATGTCTGCGGCCCACGGGCCCTGAGCGTTGCCTTGATCGTCCAGGACGCGGACCAGGCTGTAGGAAAGGTCGGCGGTGTCGGCAGCATCGACATCCACCGGGGGCTTGCGGGCTTGACCTGCGTCGTTCAAGCGCAGGTAGGAAAAATCGGTCTGGCAGCCTGGCCGGCCGGTGGGCTCGGGCACATGCAAACGCAGGGGGGCGTACTCGTTCATGCTTTTTACGCTCGCTCGGGTATTTGTTTTTGTGAGCTTTGAAGCGGCCGCCGCTGAGTGCCGGCTTGTGACTGGCAGGTCAGCGTCACCTACATCTTAGTGGCCCGGCCGGAGAATTTTTCTCTCAAGTTGATTGCCTTTGCTGTGCGCGGCAGATAAACATTCCGTATAACCAAAAAAAACTGGTGATTTTGTCTCATGCGCAAACTCGATCGTACGGATATCGGCATTCTCAACAGCCTGCAGGAGAACGCCCGCATCACCAACGCCGAGCTGGCACGCTCGGTGAACCTGTCGCCCACGCCCTGTTTCAACCGGGTGCGGGCCATGGAAGAGCTGGGCGTGATCCGGCAGCAGGTGACGTTGTTGTCGCCTGAGGTGCTGGGGCTGGACGTGAACGTGTTCATTCATGTCAGCCTGGAGAAACAGGTGGAGCAATCGCTGCATCGCTTCGAGGAAGAAATCGCCGAGCGGCCTGAGGTGATGGAGTGCTACCTGATGACCGGTGACCCGGATTATCTGCTGCGGGTACTGCTGCCCAGCATCCAGGCGCTGGAGCGGTTTCTCGATTACCTGACGCGGTTGCCGGGTGTGGCCAATATCCGCTCGAGTTTTGCCCTGAAGCAGGTGCGCTACAAAACCGCCCTGCCGTTGCCAGCCAATGGCATGACCTTGCGCGAGTGAGCCATGCAGCGCCGTTGGCGTGGGAACTGTTGAACTGCGAATTCATCGAAGGCTAGGTCGCCAGCAGCCGTGCCGAGCAGCGCGTGCTGGCGGTACCAGCCTGATCGCGACACCACCTGCACCGGACACGCCGCCATGGCGGCAAATCGCTCAAGGGGGCCTGCGCCGAGCGGGTTTTGCCCTTATGCTGCTAGCACCCCGCCACCTGACCAGGGAGCTCCTCGGTACCTATGCGAAATGTATGGAAGCCGTTTCAGTCGTTGTATTTCGCCGCGCTGATGATGTTGATCGGCTCGGGTCTGCTCAGTACCTACCTCGCCCTGCGCCTGGCTGCCGACCACGTCGACAGCCTTTGGGTGGGTGCCTTGATGGCGGCCAACTACTTTGGCCTGGCAGTGGGCGGCAAGGTCGGCCACCGGCTGATCGGTCGGGTCGGGCACATACGTGCCTATGCCACCTGCGCCGGCATCGTTGGCGCGGCCGTGCTCGGCCATGGGCTGACCAACTGGCTGCCGGCTTGGGTCGGCCTGCGCATGATCGTTGGCCTGGGCATGATGTGCCAGTACATGGTCATCGAGAGTTGGCTCAACGAGCAGGCGGATGTGAAGCACCGCGGCGCGGTGTTCAGCGGGTACATGATTGCCTCGTACCTGGGCCTGGTGCTCGGCCAGCTGATCCTGGTGGTACACCCGGCGCTAGGCCCGGAACTGCTGATGCTGGTGGCCATGTGCTTTGCCCTGTGCCTGGTGCCGGTGGCCATGACCCGGCGTATTCACCCGGCACCCTTGCGCCCGGCCCCGATGGAGCCGAAGTTCTTCATCAAGCGCGTGCCGCAGTCGCTCAGCACCGTGCTCGGCTCGGGGCTGATCGTGGGTTCGTTCTACGGCCTGGCGCCGTTGTATGCCTCCAGCCAGGGCATGAGCACGGAGCAGATTGGTTTGTTCATGGGTAGCTGCATCTTTGCCGGCCTGCTGGTGCAGTGGCCGCTGGGCTGGTTGTCCGACCGTTACGACCGGGCGGTACTGATCCGCAGCGTGGCGGTGGGCCTGGCGCTGGCGGCTGCGCCGTTGGCGATACTGCCCAGCGTGCCGCTGGAGTTGCTGTTCGGCATCGGCTTCGTGATTTCGCTCTTGCAGTTCTGCCTGTATCCGCTGGCGGTGGCGTTTTCCAACGACCACGTGGAAAGTGAGCGGCGGGTGTCGTTGACCGCGATGCTGCTGGTGACTTACGGCGTGGGCGCCTGTATCGGGCCATTGGCGGCTGGCGTGCTGATGAAGGTGCTGGGCGCGCAGATGTTGTATGCCTTCTTCGTGTTCTTTGCGCTGGTGCTGGTGTGGCGCATCCGGCCGAAGGCGGTTACCGGCTTGCACCAAGTGCAGGACGCACCGCTTGGTCACGTGGCGATGCCGGCGGCCGGTTCGCCATTGTCGGCGGCCCTGGACCCGCGCGTGGATGAGCAGACCGTGCAGGATGTAATGCAGGCACCGGTGGCGGCAGAGGATACCGAGGCGCAAGAGAAGGGGGCCGAGCAACAGGCGCCCGAGGCTGAAGAAGCGAGCAAGTCAGTGTAAGCCTGTGCTGGCCTCTTCGCGGGCCCGCCCGCTCCCACAGGGTCACCGCCCGCCTCGAGGGCTGTGCAGACCTGTAGGA
>NZ_JBICMS010000105.1:0-3052 GCF_043106615.1 Pseudomonas sp. CJQ_9
TGCTCCCAAAAAGTCCCCTGGCCTCACAACAATCCCTGTGGGAGCGGGCGTGCCCGCGAACACCGGCGCAGCCGCTGCCATTATCGTGAGGCTGAGCGTTTCAGCCCGAGGCATTCCGCCCTTTTCCTATGCAATCCCCCAGCCCATAGCTATCATGCCTGCCTTATTCCAAGTCGAGACTGGCATGCTGAAGTTGTTGAATCTCCTCAAGGATGGCCGGTTCCATTCCGGAGAAGCTCTGGGGGCGGCCCTCGGGGTGAGTCGTAGCGCCGTTTGGAAGCAGCTGCAGCACCTGGAGAGTGAACTGAACCTCACCATTCACAAAGTTCGTGGGCGTGGTTACCAATTGGCTGCCCCGCTGGTGTTGCTTGAGGCACAAGCAATCGCCGGTTTCGCCGAAGGCGAACAGTGGCCAGTATTCATCCACGACACGATCGACTCGACCAACGCCGAAGGCCTGCGCATGGCGGGTGAGGGCCAGGCAGCACCCTTTTTGGTTTTGGCCGAGCGCCAGAGCGCTGGCCGTGGGCGACGGGGTCGGCAATGGGTCAGCCCGTTTGCCGAAAACCTGTACTACAGCCTGGTGCTGCGGGTTGACGGCGGCATGCGCCAGCTTGAAGGCTTGAGCCTGGTGGTAGGGTTGGCAGTAATGCGCACCTTGCAGGGCTTTGGTGTAAAAGATGTGGGGCTGAAGTGGCCTAACGATGTCCTGGTTCGCGGGATGAAGATCACCGGTATTCTGCTGGAGCTGGTGGGTGATCCAGCCGATGTCTGCCATGTTGTGCTGGGTGTCGGCATCAATGTGAACATGCAGGCGAACGAGCAGGTCGACCAGCAGTGGACGTCGATGCGACGCGAGCTGGGTGGGGCAATAGACCGGAATCACCTGGTGGCGTCGCTAACCCAGCATTTGCAGCATGAACTGGCACGTCATCGGCGCTATGGTTTCGCTGCATTCCAGGAAGAATGGGAGCAGGCGCACCTTTGGCAAGGCCGGAGTGTATCGCTGATTGCCGGTAACACACGTATTGATGGTGTTGTTCTTGGCGTCGACGGGCAAGGCGGCTTGCGCCTTGAGGTGGATGGAGTGGAGAAGAGCTTCAGCGGTGGTGAGCTCAGTTTGAGGTTGCGTGATGATTCTTGAGCTCGATTGCGGAAACAGCTTCATCAAATGGCGGGTCATCCATGTCGCCGACGCAGTGATCGAGGGCGGCGGGATTGTCGACTCCGATCAGGCATTGGTGGCCGAAGTGGCTGCACTCGCCTCGGTGCGTCTTACGGGCTGTCGCATTGTAAGTGTGCGTAGCGAAGAAGAGACCGATGCGCTTTGCGCGGTTATCGGCCACGCCTTTGCCGTTCAGGCTCAAGTGGCGCACCCGGCCCGCGAAATGGCAGGGGTGCGCAACGGCTATGAAGATTATCAGCGTCTGGGGATGGATCGCTGGCTGGCCGCGTTAGGTGCATTTCATGTTGCCAAAGGGGCTTGCCTGGTCATCGACTTGGGGACTGCTGCAAAAGCCGATTTCGTGGCTGCGGACGGCGAGCACCTAGGCGGTTATATCTGCCCAGGCATGCCGTTGATGCGTAGTCAGTTGCGCACCCACACCCGGCGTATTCGTTATGACGATGCCTCCGCCGAGCGCGCGTTGACCAGCCTGCTGCCAGGGCGCTCAACCGTCGAGGCAGTAGAGCGCGGTTGTGTTCTGATGCTGCAGGGTTTTGCCCGCACGCAGCTCGAGCAGGCTCGAGCCCTGTGGGGTGACGATTTCACCGTATTCCTCACTGGTGGCGATGCACCGCTGGTGAGGGAGGCCGTGCCCCAGGCGCGTGTCGTGCCGGACCTAGTGTTCGTGGGGCTGGCCATGGCTTGTCCATTGGATTGAGGTGCCTATGCGTTGGTTGTTTCTGCTGTTACTGGTGCTCAACGTTTTCTACTACGTGTGGCATCAGCAGGAAGCCCCGCTGAAGGTCAAGGAAGTCGCCCCTTTGTCTCTGTACAAAGGGAGTCAGCAAGAAATCCGACTTTTGCGTGAAACGGGTGTGTCAACACCGCCAAAGCGCCGAGATGAATGCCTGGTAATCGGTGGGGTAATGGTGCAGGCGCAGCTCGAAGCCCTGCGTCAGCGCCTGCTTAGCCTCGATATTGCGACGTTGCCGGTGGTAGGGCAGTTGCCAGGTGCCGATGGCCGTTGGCTCAAGGTGGCCCCGGAAAGCGAGCGATTGCTGGATGAAACGGTACTCTCATCTCTTTCCAATGATTTCAAAGACTTAAAACATAAAATTATTTTCTGCCAGGGTATTGCAACTGACGAATAGCTTGATAGAATGGCGCCCGCTTCACAGGGAACACCACTTAGGTGGTAGACCTGGAAGCGGTGTCAAAGCAGCTAAGTTTCAGATTTGATTGAAAAAATTTGAAAAAACGCTTGACACTAGGACGGCAGACAAATAGAATGCCGGCCACATCTGGAGGGATTCCCGAGCGGTCAAAGGGGACGGACTGTAAATCCGTTGCGAGAGCTTCGAAGGTTCGAATCCTTCTCCCTCCACCAGTTTTAGCGAGAGCCGCAAGCTCCGCGGGTATAGTTTAGTGGTAGAACCTCAGCCTTCCAAGCTGATGATGCGGGTTCGATTCCCGCTACCCGCTCCAAGTTTGCTGGATTTTGCACAAAGTGTTTCGCTCTTGTAGCTCAGTTGGTAGAGCACACCCTTGGTAAGGGTGAGGTCAGCGGTTCAAGTCCGCTCAAGAGCTCCATACAAACAAGGCAGATATGAAAATATCTGCCTTTGTTTTATCAGCGCAAGACTATTCTTCTGCGAGGGTTGTATCGATGGCTAAGGAAAAGTTTGATCGTTCCCTTCCCCACGTTAACGTCGGCACCATCGGCCACGTTGACCACGGTAAGACCACTCTGACCGCAGCTCTGACTCGCGTCTGCTCCGAGGTTTTCGGTTCGGCAGTCGTTGAGTTCGACAAGATCGACTCGGCTCCGGAAGAAAAAGCGCGCGGTATCACCATCAACACCGCTCACGTCGAGTACAACTCGAACAT
>NZ_JBICMS010000106.1:0-1204 GCF_043106615.1 Pseudomonas sp. CJQ_9
TGGAAAGTGCGGCCATAGTGGGTGATAGCCCCGTACACGAAAATCTCTTATCAATGAAATCGAGTAGGACGGAGCACGAGAAACTTTGTCTGAATATGGGGGGACCATCCTCCAAGGCTAAATACTACTGACTGACCGATAGTGAACCAGTACCGTGAGGGAAAGGCGAAAAGAACCCCGGAGAGGGGAGTGAAATAGAACCTGAAACCGTATGCGTACAAGCAGTGGGAGCCTACTTTGTTAGGTGACTGCGTACCTTTTGTATAATGGGTCAGCGACTTATATTCAGTGGCGAGCTTAACCGAATAGGGGAGGCGTAGCGAAAGCGAGTCTTAATAGGGCGTTTAGTCGCTGGGTATAGACCCGAAACCGGGCGATCTATCCATGGGCAGGTTGAAGGTTAGGTAACACTGACTGGAGGACCGAACCGACTACCGTTGAAAAGTTAGCGGATGACCTGTGGATCGGAGTGAAAGGCTAATCAAGCTCGGAGATAGCTGGTTCTCCTCGAAAGCTATTTAGGTAGCGCCTCATGTATCACTGTAGGGGGTAGAGCACTGTTTCGGCTAGGGGGTCATCCCGACTTACCAAACCGATGCAAACTCCGAATACCTACAAGTGCCGAGCATGGGAGACACACGGCGGGTGCTAACGTCCGTCGTGAAAAGGGAAACAACCCAGACCGTCAGCTAAGGTCCCAAAGTCATGGTTAAGTGGGAAACGATGTGGGAAGGCTTAGACAGCTAGGAGGTTGGCTTAGAAGCAGCCACCCTTTAAAGAAAGCGTAATAGCTCACTAGTCGAGTCGGCCTGCGCGGAAGATGTAACGGGGCTCAAACCATGCACCGAAGCTACGGGTATCATCTTATGATGATGCGGTAGAGGAGCGTTCTGTAAGCCTGTGAAGGTGAGTTGAGAAGCTTGCTGGAGGTATCAGAAGTGCGAATGCTGACATGAGTAACGACAATGCGAGTGAAAAACTCGCACGCCGAAAGACCAAGGTTTCCTGCGCAACGTTAATCGACGCAGGGTTAGTCGGTCCCTAAGGCGAGGCTGAAAAGCGTAGTCGATGGAAAACAGGTTAATATTCCTGTACTTCCAGTTATTGCGATGGAGGGACGGAGAAGGTTAGGCCAGCCTGGCGTTGGTTGTCCAGGTTTAAGGTGGTAGGCTGAAATCTTAGGCAAATCCGGGATTTCAAGGCC
>NZ_JBICMS010000107.1:0-62721 GCF_043106615.1 Pseudomonas sp. CJQ_9
TGGGCCAAAAACAATCTCCGGCACCATCACTGTGGGAGCGGGCGTGCCCGCGAACACCGGCACAGCCGGTGCCATTCACCGCGCCGTGCGCTTCACGGGCACGCCGGCTCCCACAATTCGAGCCAGAACACTAGAATAGGCCCACGCACCTATTCAGAAGCACTCTATGTCCAATCCCGTCGAACCTGAATCGCTGGCCCGGTTGCCGCTGGAAGAGCTCGTGGCCTGCCACGAATGTGACCTGCTGCTGCGCAAGCCCGTGTTACAGCATGGTGAAAAGGCCCTCTGCCCGCGCTGCGGTTACGAGCTGTATGCTCACCGGCACAATGTGGTCAATCGCAGCCTGGCCTTGGTACTGACGGCCTTGTTGCTGTTCGTGCCAGCCAATTTTCTGCCCATCATGCAGCTGCACCTGCTTGGCCAAACGTCTGACGATACTGTCTGGAGTGGTGTGCTAGGCCTGTACAACTCGGAAATGCGTGGCGTGGCGGTGGTGGTTTTCCTCTGCAGCATGGCCATTCCATTAACCAAGTTGCTGTGCCAACTGGCTGTATTGCTGAGTATTCGCCTGAACGTGGGGCGCAGTTTGGGCCTGCTGTTCTACCGTATCTATCACCACCTGCGCGATTGGGGCATGCTCGAGGTCTATTTCATGGGTGTGCTGGTGGCCATCGTCAAGCTGGTCGACCTGGCTGAGTTGACCGTAGGGTTAGGGTTGTTCTGTTTTATCAGCCTGTTGTTGATTCAGGTTTGGCTGGAAGTGGTGATGTCACCGCACCAGATCTGGAGTGCGCTATCGGGGGAGGACCTGCATGCGGGCGATTGATGCGGGCATTCTGGTCTGCAATGAATGCCATGAGCTGAACCGGCAGGCGCCGGACAGTAAATCGCAAAGCTGCACACGTTGTGGCGCTGTAGTGCATGCGCGGCGTCCGAACAGCATCGTGCGCACCTGGGCGCTGCTGATTGCCGCGTCGATTCTGTACATTCCGGCCAACGTGTTGCCCATCATGACCGTGAGTACCCTCGGCCAAGGCAGCCCGGACACGATCATGTCCGGGGTCATTACCTTGCTCAAGCACGGCATGGTGCCGATCGCTGCAGTGGTGTTCATTGCCAGCATCCTGGTGCCGACCTTCAAGCTGGTAGGCATCGGTTTGCTGCTGTACTCCGTACAACGGCGGCAGCCGCTTTCGGCCCGGCAACGGATATTCATGTACCGCTTCATCGAATTCATCGGGCGCTGGTCCATGCTGGATATCTTCGTCATTGCCATTCTCGTGGCAGTGGTGAATTTCGGCCGAATAGCCAGTGTCGAAGCCAATTTGGGCGCCGTCGCCTTCGCAACTGTGGTGATCCTGACAATGTTTGCTGCTTTAACTTTCGATCCCCGACTGATTTGGGATAACACGGAGTCGGATGACGACCATGAGTGACCTGCCAACGGCTAAAACCCGCCCAGCCTCGAACTGGTCGGCCATCTGGATCCTGCCTTTGATCGCCTTGATGATCGGTGGTTGGCTCGCTTGGCAGGCTTACCGCCAGGCCGGTGTGGAGATTGAAGTGCGCTTCGAGTCGGGCGACGGCATCGTCGCCAACAAGACCGAGGTGATCTACAAAGGGATGCCGGTTGGCAAGGTCAAGAGCCTGGTGCTCGATGCCGAGGGTGAGAACCAGGGTGTTATCGCCACGATCGAAATGAACAAGGATGCCGAACCGCACCTGACCAAGGGGACGCGTTTCTGGCTGGTGAAGCCCAGTGTCACCCTGGCAGGCATTTCAGGCCTGGAAACCCTGGTGTCTGGTAACTACATCGCAGTCAGCCCGGGCGAAGGTGAGCCTACCAAGCGCTTTACCGCGCTGAAGGTGGCGCCGCCACTGTCGGACAGCGAACCTGGCCTGCATCTTGTACTCAAGGCTGAACGGCTAGGTTCGCTCAACCGTGACAGCCCAGTGTTCTATAAACAGATCCAGGTCGGCCGGGTGAAGAGTTATCGCCTGTCCGAAGACCAGAGCACGGTGGAGGTAAAAGTATTCATCGAGCCGGCTTACGCCAGCCTGGTGCGCAAACACACGCGCTTTTGGAATGCCAGCGGGGTAAGCATCGACGCTTCGCTTTCGGGTGTGAAAGTGCGTAGCGAGTCGCTGTCGAGCATCGTTGCCGGTGGTATTGCCTTTGCAACCCCGGAGTATCGCAAGGACAGCCCGCCAACCGACCCCAGCCTGCCGTTCCGCCTGTATGAAGACTTCGATGCAGCTCAGGCGGGGATCCGGGTCAAGGTCAAGCTCACCGATTACGAAGGCCTGCAGGCGGGCCGTACCCCGGTCATGTACAAAGGCATCCAGGTTGGCTCGCTGAAAACGCTGAAGATGGAAGACAACCTGGCCAGCGCTTCGGCCGAGCTGACACTGGACCCGCTCACCGAGGACTACCTGGTGGAAGGGACCCAGTTCTGGGTGGTCAAGCCTTCGATTTCCCTGGCGGGTATCACGGGGCTGGAGGCGCTGGTAAAAGGTAACTACATCGCCATTCGCCCCGGCGAAAAGGGCGCGCGGCCAGAGCGCGAGTTCGAGGCGCGTGCCAAGGCGCCGCCGCTGGACCTCAAGGCGCCTGGCCTGCACATGGTGCTGTTTGCCGACACCCTCGGTTCGCTGGAGGTCGGCAGCCCGGTGATGTATCGCCAGGTCAAAGTGGGGAGCGTGCAAAGCTATCAGTTCGCCCGCAACAGTAACCGCATCCTCATTGGTGTGCACATCGAGAAAGAATACGAAAAACTGGTCAACGGTTCGTCGCGCTTCTGGAACGCCAGCGGTATTACCCTGACTGGCGGCTTGTCGGGCATCAAGGTGAAAAGTGAGTCGCTGCAAACGCTGATGGCCGGTGGCATTGCCTTCGACACGCCGCGTGCGGATGTTCCGCTGAAGCGGCACATTCCGCGTTTCCGGCTGCACGAAAGCCAAGAGGCGGTGAACCGTGCGGGCACCTTGATCACCATCCGTGTCGACCGCGCGGATGGCCTGAAGCCAGGCACAGCGATTCGCTTCCGGGGCCTGGATGTGGGCAGCATCGAGAGCGTCGACTTGACCAATGACCTGCAGGCGGTGCTGCTGCGGGCGCGTATCACCGAAGCGGCGAATCGCATCGCCCGGGCCGGGACGCAGTTCTGGGTGGTCAAACCGGCGTTTGGCCTGGTGCGCACTGAGAACCTGGATACCCTGGTGACCGGCCAGTACCTGGAGGTGCAGCCGGCTACCAAAGACCGCGGGCCGCAGAGTGACTTCATTGCGCTGCCCGAGGCGCCGCAGGTGGCAGGGCCAGAGGTCGGCCTGCCGTTGACCCTCAGTGCACCACGCCGTGGCTCGATCAAGCCTGGGGTACCGGTTACTTACCGCGAGGTAGCCGTGGGTAAGGTGACAGGCTTCGAGCTTGGGCAGAGTGCTGACCGCGTGCTGATCCATATCCTGATCGAGCCGCGTTATGCCGCGCTGGTGCGCAGTGGCAGCCGCTTCTGGAACACCAGCGGCTTCGGCTTCGACTGGGGGCTGTTCAAAGGCGCGACCGTGCGCACCGAGTCGCTGGAAACCGTGATCGATGGTGGCATCGCCTTCGCGACGCCGGATGGCGAGCGGATGGGTAACCCGGCCAGGCCGCAGCAGACCTTCGCCTTGTTCGACAAGGCCGAGGACGAGTGGCTGCAATGGGCGCCGAAGATTCAGCTAGGCAAGTAACAGCAGGCAAACACAGTCACTGGGGCTGCTTTGCAGCCCGGTGGCGACCAAAGCCGCCCCTGCAAAATTGCGGTTACACCTTGGCGCATGCCCAAATCGCAGGCAACAAAAAGCCGACCCTAGGGTCGGCTTTTCGACTTTAACGTCGCTTAGGCAGCTGCAGCTTCTTTCAGCGCCTTGATGTGGCCATTCAGACGGCCTTTGTGACGAGCAGCCTTGTTCTTGTGGATGATACCTTTGTCGGCCATACGGTCGATTACAGGTACAGCCAGAACATAAGCGGCTTGTGCTTTTTCAGCGTCTTTTGCGTCAATGGCTTTAACTACATTCTTGATGTAGGTGCGGACCATGGAACGCAGGCTGGCGTTGTGGCTGCGACGCTTCTCAGCCTGTTTTGCACGTTTCTTGGCGGAAGGTGTGTTGGCCACCGTCGAGCTCCTCGAAAGACTTTAGGTAAATAGCAAACAAAATAGGCCGCGAATCATGCCGATCAGTCGAGCGGATGTCAAGGCCACCTGCAAGGTTCCGCCGAGCGGTGCGCCAACAAGCTGGAAAGATTCCTTTCTGCTGCGCGACCTGTACACTCGGGAATTTTTGGCTCCCCTGCGAAGGCGCGGGAGTATCGCACATTCGGATGCTGTCTGGCAGCGTCCTCTGTCATTGGCGTGAATCTTTTCGATGAACCTGCTCAAATCCCTGGCTGCAGTAAGCTCGATCACCATGATTTCGCGGGTGCTGGGCTTCATTCGCGACACCATTCTGGCGCGTATCTTCGGTGCAGGCATTGCCACCGACGCTTTCTTCATCGCTTTCAAGTTGCCCAACCTGCTGCGGCGCATTTTCGCCGAAGGTGCATTTTCCCAGGCCTTCGTGCCGATCCTGGCCGAATACAAGACGCAGCAAGGCGAGGAGGCGACCCGCACTTTCGTTGCCTATATCACCGGTTTGCTCACCCTGGTCCTGGCCCTGGTGACCGCCATCGGCATCCTGGCGGCACCCTGGGTGGTGTGGGCCACGGCCCCGGGGTTTGTCGACAGCACGGAAAAGTACGAACTGACCACGGCCCTGTTGCGGGTGACCTTTCCTTATATATTGCTGATCTCCCTGTCGTCCCTGGCCGGGGCGATCCTCAATACCTGGAACCGTTTCTCGGTACCGGCCTTTACCCCGACCTTGCTCAACGTGGCGATGATCGCCTTCGCGGTACTGCTCACGCCGTACTTCAACCCGCCGATCATGGCCCTGGCCTGGGGGGTGCTCGCCGGTGGCCTGGCGCAACTGTTGTACCAGTTGCCGGCGCTGAAGAAGATCGGCATGCTCGTGCTGCCCCGCCTGAACCTGCGCGATACCGGCGTGTGGCGCGTGCTCAAGCAGATGCTGCCGGCCATTCTCGGGGTATCGGTGAGCCAGATCTCGCTGATCATCAACACCATCTTCGCCTCGTTCCTGGTGGCTGGCTCGGTATCCTGGATGTATTACGCCGACCGCCTGATGGAGCTGCCTTCCGGCGTGCTGGGCGTGGCGTTGGGTACCATCCTGCTGCCGACCCTGGCCAAAACCTACGCCAACAAGGACCGCGAGGAGTATTCGCGGATCCTCGACTGGGGCCTGCGCCTGTGCTTCCTGCTGGTGTTGCCGTGCACCCTGGCACTGGCCATTCTGGCCGAGCCGCTGACCGTGGCGCTGTTTCAGTATGGCAAGTTCAGCGCGTTCGATGCCGCCATGACCCAGCGGGCGCTGATGGCCTATTCGGTGGGCTTGCTGGCGATCATTCTGGTCAAGGTACTGGCACCCGGCTTTTATGCGCAGCAGAATATCCGCACGCCGGTGAAGATCGCGGTCTTCACCCTGGTCTGCACCCAGCTATTCAACCTGGCCCTGGTCGGCCCGCTGGCGCATGCCGGGCTGGCATTGGCCATCAGCCTGGGTGCCTGCCTGAATGCCGGCTTGCTGTTCTGGAAACTGCGCAGCCAGCGCTTGTTCGAGCCGCAGCCGGGCTGGGCGATGTTCCTGACCAAGCTGGTGCTGGCCGTGGCGCTGATGTCGGCAGTGCTGCTGGTAGGCATGCACTATATGCCGGCCTGGGAGCAGGGCATCATGCTGGAGCGCTTCATGCGCCTCGGCGTGCTGATCGTGGCGGGGGTCGTGACCTATTTCGGCTGTTTGTTCCTGTGCGGTTTCCGCCCCCGGCATTTCGCTCGCAAGGCCTTGCACTAGGGCTACCTGCAGGTCAGGCGTCGGTTTTTCGCATTCCACGCCGCCCCTGGGCGCTGCTGCCTGTCACCGGCGCCCGGGTGTGGTTATAATCGGCCACTTTATGAGCAAGAAGCGCGTTATGCAGCTGGTTCGAGGTCTTCACAACCTGCGCCCCGAGCACCGGGGCTGTGTCGCCACCATTGGCAACTTCGACGGGGTTCACCGTGGCCACCAGGCAATCCTGGCGCGCCTGCGCGAGCGCGGTCAGGCCTTGGGCCTGCCGACCTGCGTGGTGGTCTTCGAACCGCAACCGCGCGAGTACTTCGCGCCCGATACCGCACCTGCGCGCCTGGCCCGCCTGCGCGACAAGCTCGAGCTGCTGGCCGCCGAAGGCATCGACCGGGTGCTGTGCCTGGCCTTCAACCAGCGCCTGAGCAAGCTCGGCGCCGATGCGTTCGTCAAGACCATCCTGGTCGATGGCCTGGGCGTGCGTCACCTCGAAGTGGGCGACGATTTCCGCTTTGGCTGCGACCGCGCCGGCGACTTCGCCTTCCTGGTCGAGGCCGGCAAGCAATATGGCTTTACCGTCGAAGCTGCCAACACCGTGATTCAGGACGGCCTGCGGGTCAGCAGCACCGAAGTGCGCCAGGCCTTGGCCGACGGCAACTTCGAGCTGGCCGAGCACCTGCTGGGCCGCCCGTACCGCATTACCGGCCGTGTGTTGCACGGCCAGAAGCTGGCTCGCCAGCTTGGCACGCCCACTGCCAACATCCAGCTCAAGCGCCGCCGCGTACCGCTGTCCGGGGTCTACCTGGCCAGCATCGAAATCGACGGCAAGGCCTGGCCGGGTGTCGGCAACATTGGCGTGCGCCCCACCGTTGCCGGTGATGGGCGCCCGCACCTGGAAATTCATCTGCTGGACTATGCCGGCGACCTTTACGGCCGGCGCCTTACGGTGGAGTTCCACCACAAGCTGCGTGAAGAGCAGCGATTCGCCTCCCTGGAGGCGCTGAAGTCGGCGATCGATGCGGATATCGCCGCCGCACGTGCACATTGGCACGCTCAACCGCTAACGAAGAGCCTGAAATGACCGACTACAAAGCCACGCTTAACCTTCCGGACACCGCCTTCCCCATGAAGGCCGGCCTGCCTCAGCGCGAACCGCAGATCCTGCAGCGCTGGGACAGCATTGGCCTGTACCAGAAGCTGCGCGAAATTGGCAAGGATCGTCCAAAGTTCGTCCTGCACGACGGCCCGCCCTATGCCAACGGCAAGATTCACATCGGTCATGCGCTGAACAAAATTCTCAAGGACATGATCGTCCGTTCCAAGACCCTGGCCGGTTTCGACGCGCCGTACGTGCCGGGTTGGGACTGCCATGGCCTGCCGATCGAGCACAAGGTCGAGGTTACCCACGGCAAGCACCTGTCGGCCGACCGCACCCGCGAGCTGTGCCGCGAGTATGCTGCCGAGCAGATCGAAGGGCAGAAGACCGAGTTCATTCGCCTGGGCGTGCTGGGTGACTGGGACAACCCGTACAAGACCATGAACTTCGCCAACGAGGCGGGTGAAATCCGTGCCCTGGCCGAAATGGTCAAGCAAGGTTTCGTGTTCAAGGGCCTGAAACCGGTGAACTGGTGCTTCGACTGCGGTTCGGCGCTGGCTGAGGCGGAAGTCGAGTACGCCGATAAAAAATCCCAGACCATCGACGTGGCCTTCCCGGTTGCCGACGAAGCCAAGCTGGCTGCTGCCTTCGGCCTGGCGTCGCTGGCCAAGCCTGCCGCCATCGTGATCTGGACTACCACCCCGTGGACCATTCCAGCCAACCAGGCGTTGAACATCCATCCCGAGTTCACCTACGCCCTGGTCGACACCGGTGAGCGCCTGCTGGTGCTGGCTGAAGAACTGGTCGAGTCGTGCCTCAAGCGTTACAACCTGGAAGGCTCGGTCATCGCTACCGCCCAAGGCGCGGCGCTGGAGCTGGTCAACTTCCGTCACCCGCTCTACGACCGCCTGTCGCCGGTGTACCTGGCCGACTACGTCGAGCTGGGCGCCGGTACCGGGGTGGTGCACTCCGCGCCAGCCTACGGTGAAGACGACTTCGTCACCTGCAAGCGTTATGGCATGGTCAACGATGACATCCTTACCCCGGTGCAGAGCAACGGTGTGTATGTCGAGTCGCTGCCATTGTTCGGCGGCCAGTTCATCTGGAAGGCCAACCCGGCCATCGTCGAGAAACTCGGTGAAGTCGGTGCGCTGATGCACACCGAAACCATCAGCCACAGCTATATGCACTGCTGGCGCCATAAAACCCCGCTGATCTACCGCGCGACCGCGCAGTGGTTCGTGGGTATGGACAAGCAGCCGACTACCGGCGAGCCGCTGCGTGAGCGCGCGCTGAAAGCCATCGAGCAAACCAAGTTCGTTCCGGCCTGGGGCCAGGCACGCCTGCACGCGATGATCGCCAACCGCCCAGACTGGTGCATTTCGCGTCAGCGCAACTGGGGCGTACCGATTCCGTTCTTCCTGCACAAGCAGACCGGCGAGCTGCACCCGCGCACCGTCGAACTGATGGAAGAAGTGGCCAAGCGCGTCGAGCAGCAGGGCATCGAAGCCTGGTTCAAGCTGGACGCTGCCGAACTGCTGGGCGCTGAAGCCGAGCAGTACGACAAGATCGCCGACACCCTCGACGTGTGGTTCGATTCGGGCACCACCCACTGGCACGTGCTGCGTGGCTCCCACAACATCGGCCACGCCACCGGCCCGCGCGCCGACCTGTACCTGGAAGGCTCCGACCAGCACCGCGGCTGGTTCCACTCTTCCTTGCTGACCGGTTGCGCCATCGACAACCATGCGCCGTACCGCGAGCTGCTGACCCACGGCTTCACCGTGGACGAAAACGGCCGCAAGATGTCCAAGTCGCTGGGCAACACCATCGAGCCGGAGAAGGTCAACAACACCTTGGGCGCAGACATCCTGCGCCTGTGGGTATCGGCTACCGACTATTCCGGTGAAATGGCCGTTTCCGAGCAGATCCTGCAGCGCAGCGCCGACGCCTACCGGCGTATCCGCAATACCGCACGCTTCCTGCTCTCGAACCTGTCCGGTTTCGACCCGGCCCGCGACCTGCTGGCCCCGCAAGACATGCTGGCGCTGGACCGCTGGGCCGTGGACCGCACCTTGTTGCTGCAACGCGAACTCGAAGAGCACTACAGCGAGTACCGTTTCTGGAACGTGTACTCCAAGGTGCACAACTTCTGCGTGCAGGAGCTGGGCGGCTTCTACCTCGACATCATCAAGGACCGCCAGTACACCACCGGCGCCAACAGTGTCGCCCGCCGTTCCTGCCAGACTGCGCTGTATCACATCAGCGAAGCGCTGGTGCGCTGGATTGCACCGATCCTGGCGTTCACCGCCGACGAAATCTGGCAGTACCTGCCGGGCGAGCGCAACGAGTCGGTCATGCTCAATGGCTGGTACCAGGGCCTGAGCGAGCTGCCGGAAGGCACCGAGCTGGACCGTGGCTACTGGGACCGCGTCATGGCTGTGAAGGCCTCGGTCAACAAGGAGCTGGAAAACCAGCGTACCGCCAAAGTCATCGGCGGCAACCTGCAGGCTGAAGTGACCCTGTACGCCGATGAGGCCCTGAGCGCCGACCTGGGTAAGCTGGGCGACGAGCTGCGCTTTGTGCTGATCACCTCCGCTGCCAGCGTGGTGCCATTTGCCCAGGCGCCTGCCGAAGCGGTTGCCACCGAAGTCGAGGGCCTGAAACTGCAGGTGGTCAAGTCCGGCCACGCCAAGTGCGGCCGTTGCTGGCACTTCCGTGCCGACGTTGGCAGCCACCCGGAGCACCCGGAAATCTGCAGCCGTTGCGTCGACAACCTGACCGGCTCGGGTGAGGTGCGCCACTATGCCTAACCCTGCAGCGGGCCGCTTCGGGCGCCTCGCATGGCTGTGGCTGAGCTTGCTGGTCCTGGTCATCGACCAGGCCACCAAGCTGTATTTCAACAACGCCCTGACCATGTACCAGCAGATCGTCGTCATACCTGACTACTTCAGCTGGACCCTGGCCTACAACACCGGCGCCGCGTTCAGCTTCCTGGCCGACGGCGCCGGCTGGCAGCGCTGGTTGTTCGCCCTGATCGCCGTGGTGGTCAGCGCAGTGCTGGTGGTGTGGCTCAAGCGCCTGGGGCGCAATGAAACCTGGCTGGCCGTGGCGCTGGCGTTGGTGCTCGGTGGGGCGATCGGCAACCTGTACGATCGCATCGTGCTGGGCCATGTGGTCGACTTCATCCTGGTGCACTGGCAGAACCGCCACTACTTCCCGGCTTTCAACGTGGCCGACAGCGCCATCACCGTTGGTGCGGTAATGCTGGCGCTGGATATGTTCAAGAGCAAGAAGTCCGAGGATCCGGTCCATGACTGACACCCGTATCGGCCAGAACACCGAAGTCACCCTGCACTTCGCGCTGCACCTGGAAAACGGCGACACCGTAGACAGCACGTTCGACAAGGCCCCGGCAACCTTCAAGGTCGGCGATGGCAACCTGTTGCCGGGCTTCGAGAACGCCCTGTTCGGCTTCAAGGCCGGTGACAAGCGTACGCTGCAGGTTGCACCAGAAAATGCCTTCGGCCAGCCCAACCCGCAAAACGTGCAAATCATGCCGCGGTCCAACTTTGAAGGCATGGAGCTGTCCGATGGGCTGTTGATCATCTTCAACGACGCCGCCAACGCCGAACTGCCAGGTGTGGTCAAAGCGTTCGACGACAACCAGGTGACCATCGACTTCAATCACCCACTGGCTGGCAAGACCCTGACCTTCGAGGTAGAGATCCTCGAGGTGAAGGCCCTGTAAGCCTGGAGCCGAGCATGCAAATCAAACTCGCCAACCCTCGCGGCTTCTGCGCGGGGGTCGACCGGGCGATCGAGATCGTCAACCGCGCGCTGGAAGTCTTCGGCCCGCCGATCTACGTGCGCCATGAAGTGGTGCACAACAAGTTCGTCGTCGAAGACCTGCGCAACCGTGGCGCCGTCTTCGTCGAAGAGCTGGACCAGGTGCCGGATGATGTCATCGTCATCTTCAGTGCCCACGGTGTTTCCCAGGCCGTGCGCCAGGAAGCTGCTGGCCGTGGCCTGAAAGTGTTCGATGCCACTTGCCCACTGGTGACCAAGGTGCATATCGAAGTCGCCAAGTACAGCCGCGATGGCCGTGAGTGCATTCTCATCGGCCACGAAGGGCACCCGGAAGTCGAAGGCACCATGGGCCAGTACGACCCCAGCAACGGTGGCGCCATCTACCTTGTCGAAGACGAGGAAGACGTGGCCAAGCTGCAGGTGCGCGACCCGGACCACCTGGCTTTCGTCACCCAGACCACCCTGTCGATGGATGACACCAGCCGTGTGATCGACGCCCTGCGTGCGCGCTTCCCGAACATTGGTGGCCCGCGCAAGGACGACATTTGCTACGCCACGCAAAACCGCCAGGACGCCGTCAAGCAACTGGCCGATGAAAGTGACGTAGTGCTGGTGGTTGGCAGCCCGAACAGCTCCAACTCCAACCGGCTGCGCGAGCTGGCCGAGCGCATGGGCACCCCGGCCTACCTGATCGATGGCGCCGAGGACCTGCAACGCGGCTGGTTCGACCAGGCTGCGCGTATCGGCATCACCGCCGGTGCGTCGGCCCCGGAAGTGCTGGTGCGTGGTGTGATCGAACAGCTCAAGGCCTGGGGTGCTACCGGCGCTGAAGAGCTGGATGGGCGGGAAGAGAACATCACGTTCTCGATGCCCAAAGAGCTGCGGGTTCGCTCGCTGATCTGACCGGCCAGGGCTTAGGTGCACGAGCGGCCTTGCGCGACGCAAGGCTGCTCGATAAGCGCGTTAGCCGGGGCAGCGCTGATTGTCGCGGTGCTCAGCCAGCAAGTTGACCCTCCCTGAAGAGGCCATCACCACTTGGTGGCGGCTGCTGGCCGCCGAGCGCTCGCACACCTCCAGGGTGATGGCGAACCAGCCGTTGCCCAGCTTCATTGGCACACCCAGGGCACTGAACTTGAACTGTTCGTCGCTGTTGCCGACGATTACCAGCGGCCTGGCCAGGCGCTGCTCACGCAGTACCTGCCGGTTGTGCTCCAGGGCTACACGCCAACCATTTCCCCAATTGCCATCCAGCGCCTGCACCAGCACCGGTTGCCCCTGCAACAGCGCGTGGCTACGGGCGCTACGCAGTGCCTGGGCCAAGTCGCGCGCCACCGCCGCCCGCTGCAGGTCATCGCTCATCCTGGCGTAGGCCGGTAGGCCGATCTGCGTCAGCAACGTCGCCACAGCCAAGGCCGACAACATCTGTATCAGTGTTACCCCACGTTGCTTCACCGTGCATTGCTCCCAGGAAGTGCTTCGCTAATAGCTTCTCGGTGGCTGGGCAGGAGGTCCAGTCGCTCAAGTTGAAGGCTATAGCGGGAAAAATCGCAGGAGGTGCAGGGATGCACGCATGGCAAAAGGGCATGACGCTGCTGGAGGTGTTGTTGGCGGTGGTGGTCGTGGCCGTGGGCATGTTCGCCGCTGCGGGGCTGCAACTGCAGGCCTTGCAAGCCACAGACAGTGCGCGCCGCGATGGGCAGGCGGCAATGGCGGCACACAGTGAGCTTGAAAGGGCACGGCGATGAGGCGCCGGCAAACGGGTGCTGGTTTGCTTGAGTTGCTGCTGGCGCTGACCATCGGGTTGATGGTGCTGGTGGCGGCCAGCCAGCTGTTCGCCTCCGTGCACCAAGCCTGGCGGCTGCAAGGCGCCGCGCTGCGCATGCAAGGGGAGGCGCGCCAGGCGCTGCTGCGCATGGCCCAGGATATTCGCATGGCGGGCATGTTTGGCTGTTTGCGCCTGAAACCTGGCGACTTTCCGGCCCAGGCTGTGCCGCCTGGCTTCGCCCGGCCAATGGAGCTGGGGCCGTCCAGCTTGAGCCTGATGGTCGCCGAGTTGCCGGGGCATACCGGCGACCCGGATTGGACCTTGCTGACCAACTGTATCGACGAGGTCAAGGTGCTGAGCCGCCGGGCACAGGCTAGCGCCACACAGATGGCGGTGCCCATCAGCCATCACCATTATGCGCACAGCGGCGGCAGGCTGTATTTCAAGCGCCGGGGCAACACTCAGCCGCTGGTCGAGCATGTGCGGGAGCTGCGCATCGTGCAGGTTGCCGGTGAGCGGGTGGATATTCAGCTGACCTTGTATGAGCCCACGCTGCAACTTGAGCAGCACCACGCGTTGAGCGTGGCATTGCGCAACCCGGTACCGGCTTCATGAGCCGCCAGCGGGGTGTGGTGCTGCTGTTGGCCTTGGTCCTGAGCCTGCTGCTCGGTCTGCTGGCCGCATCGGCGCTGCGCGACGCGCTGGTCGAAACGCGTATGAATGGTTACCTGAGCGATGGCCTGCACGCACTGGAAGAGGCCGAGGCCGCCTTGCAGGCCGGGGTGCGCCAGCTGGAACAGGGCCCGCCGCCGCCCTCGTGCAATGCCTGCCTGCCGCCACCACAGCCACACGACCTGGCTGGCCAGTGGCAAGCCACTCCGACCGGCTATTTCCAGCTACAAAACCTGGGCATCAGTCAGCGCGCTGCCCACGTGCCCGAAGGGCAGGCGGTCACCCTGTTGCGCATTACTGCCGTCAGCAAGCGAAGCCAGTCCAGGCATGTACTGGAGGCGGTCTACGCCGCAGCCGACGGCACATTCCAGCGCATCACCTGGCGACAGAGACTGAGAGGAGACTGACATGCAGCAAGGTTTGAGCCTGATGGAGTTGTTGATTGTCCTGGCCGTGACCGGCATTCTGGCAGCCATTGCCTACCCCAGTTACAGCGACCAGCTTCGGCGAGCCGCGCGCAGCGAAGTGGTTGGCCTGCTGCACGATGCCGCCCTGCGCCTGGAGCGCCACCGCGTACGCACCGGCCAATACGCCGGGGGCGACCCGGCGCTGCCCGGCGGCACCCGCCATTACAGCCTGCAGGCGCAACGCGACAGCGACAGCTTCACGCTGCGGGCCCGGCGCTTGCCGCATGGGCTGATGGCGCAGGATGGCTGTGGCGACTTCCAGCTGGACCAGGCAGGGGTGCAGCGCAACCCAGGTGCCGTTGAGCACAGCGCGCACTGCTGGGGGAGCTGAAGGTTGAATGGTGCCCGGCGCATCGCGGTTTTACTTCAGGTGTTGGATCGACAGATGAGCAAGCGAGTAGTGGTGGTTGGCGGCGGGGTGATCGGCCTGTTGACGGCGTTCAACCTGGCGGCCAAGGTCGGCCATGTGGTGGTGTGCGATCAGGGCGAGGTCGGCCGTGAGTCGTCGTGGGCCGGTGGCGGCATCGTTTCGCCGCTGTACCCGTGGCGCTACAGCCCGGCAGTGACTGCCCTGGCGCACTGGTCACAGGACTTTTATCCGCAGTTGGGCGAACGCTTGTTCGCCAGCACTGGTGTCGACCCCGAAGTGCACACCACTGGCCTGTACTGGCTGGACCTGGATGACGAAGCTCAAGCGCTGGCCTGGGCCGAGCGCGAACAGCGGCCGTTGAGTGCGGTGGATATCTCGGCAGCCTATGACGCGGTGCCGGTACTGGGCCCGGGTTTCAAGCGCGCCATCTACATGGCGGGCGTGGCCAATGTGCGCAACCCGCGCCTGGTGAAATCGCTGAAGGCGGCGTTGCTGGCAATGCCGAACGTGACTTTGCGCGAGCACTGCCAGATCACCGGTTTCGCCCAGCAAGGCGGGCGTGTGGCCGGGGTGCAGACGGCCGACGGTGTGCTGGCGGCGGATGAGGTGGTGCTCAGTGCTGGCGCCTGGAGTGGCGACCTGTTGGCTACGCTTGGCCTGGCGCTCCCGGTGGAGCCAGTGAAGGGCCAGATGATTCTGTTCAAATGTGCCGAAGCCTTCCTGCCGAGCATGGTGCTGGCCAAGGGGCGCTATGCGATCCCGCGGCGTGATGGGCACATTCTGGTGGGCAGTACGCTTGAGCATGCCGGGTATGACAAGACCCCGACCGGGGATGCGCTGCAGAGCCTGAAGGCTTCGGCGGTGGAGTTGTTGCCTGAGCTGGAAGGGGCCACCGTGGTGGCGCACTGGGCCGGGCTGCGGCCGGGGTCGCCTGAGGGCATTCCGTATATCGGGCCGGTGCCGGGGCATGCGGGGTTGTGGCTGAACTGCGGGCACTACCGGAACGGGTTGGTGCTGGCGCCGGCTTCGTGCCAGCTGTTCACCGATTTGCTGACCGGTGCCGAACCGATCATCGACCCGGCGCCCTATGCCCCAGCGGGGCGTTTGGGCTGAGAATGCCGGGGCCGCTGTGCGGCCCTATCGCAGGCAAGCCAGCTCCCACAGGTATTGCACAAGGCTCAAGGGCAGTACAGGTATTTCACAAGGCTCAAGGGCAGTACAGGTATTTCACAAGGCCCAAGGGCAGTACAGGTATTTCACAAGACTCAAGGGCAGTACAGGTATTGCACAAGGCTCAAGGCCTGCGAGGTACCTGTGGGAGCTGGCTTGCCTGCGATGAGGCAGGGGAGGCCAGTAGCGATATCAGCCTGTAATCGGCGCCTGTAAATGCCGGCTTGGGTAATGCTGCTCATACACCTTGCACACCCGCAGCACCTGATCATCGGCAAAACGCCCGGCCACGACCTGAAGCCCCACCGGCAAGCCTTCGCGGGTGAACCCGCAAGGCACCGATGCTGCGGGTTGTTGGGTCAGGTTGAAGGGGTAGCTGAACGGCGTCCATTCCATCCATTGCGCCATCCCCGACCCAGGCGGCACGTTGTGCCCGGCCTCGAACGCCACCAGCGGCAGCATCGGCGAAACCAGCACGTCATAGCGCTGGTGGAAGGCATTCATCTTCGCAATCAACTCCGCCCGTGCCTCCAGCGCTTGGGTGTATTCGCTCAGGCTGATGCGAGCCCCCTGTTCGGCAATCCAGCGCAGCCCAGGGTCAAGCAGCGCTCGCTGCTCATCACTCAACGCACTGGCCAGCCGCGCTGCACCTGCAAACCACAGGGTATTGAACGTTTCCAGCGGGTCGCTGAAGCCGGGGTCCACTTCTTCGACCTGCGCACCCAGCCGGGCCAGGCGCTGTACCGCTTGCGCCACCAGCGCCTCGATCTGCGGGTCGACCTGCACGTAACCAAAATTGGCACTGTAGGCGATGCGCAGACCATTCAGGTCTTGCTGCTGGCCCAGCCACGGAGCCTGTCGTGGCGCACCGGCCAGCCCGTCACGTGGATCGGGGCGGGCGACACAGTCGAGCATCAGCACCGCGTCGTCCACCGTGCGCGTCATCGGCCCCAGGTGCGACAGTACGGTCATGGCACTGGCCGGCCATTGCGGCACATAGCCAAACGTGGGCTTGATGCCGAAGGTGCCGGTAAAGGCGCAGGGTATGCGGATGGAGCCCCCGGCATCGCTGCCCTGGTGCAGTACGCCCAGGTTCAATGCGGCAGCGGCGGCGGCACCACCCGACGAGCCACCGGCAGTCAGCCGTGTGTTCCAGGGATTACGGGTGATGCCGTACAGCGGGTTGTCGGTTACGCCTTTCCAGCCGAACTCGGGGGTAGTGGTCTTGCCCACCAAGACTGCACCGGCCTCACGCATGAAGGCGCTGAAGGGGGCATCGACCTCCCATGGCCCGGCCGCAGACGTGGTGCGCGACCCTTTGCGGGTGGGCATGCCACGGGTCAGGGTCAGGTCCTTGATCGAGGCGGGTAGGCCATCGAGCCGGCCACAAGGCTCGCCCCGTTGCCAGCGTTGTTCGCTGCCCCGTGCAGCGGCGCGTGCGCTTTCGCCGTCGACGTGGCAATAGGCGTTGACCGCCGGGTTGTGCTGGTCGATGCGCGCCAGCACATCGTCGACCACCTCCACAGGCGACAACTGGCGGCGCTGGTACAGTTCGAGCAGTTCGGCAGCGGTGAACTCGCCAATCGCGGTTTTCTGAGGCATTTCAGCAGGCTCCTGGGTTGGCGGCCTGGAACATGGCGCGCAGCAACACGTCGCAACCATCGGCCAGGTCCTGCGGCGCGGCATTTTCGATTTCGTTGTGGCTGATGCCGCCTTCGCACGGTACGAATATCATCCCGGCCGGGCCCAGCTCGGCGAGGAAAATCGCATCGTGGCCGGCACCACTGACAATATCCATGTGGCTCAGGCCCAGCGCATGCGCCCCTTGGCGCACGGCATCCACGCACTGCTCGGCGAAGTACAACGGCGGGAAGTCGGCCGTCGGGGTGAGCTGCCAGGCAAGGCCGTGTGCCGTTGCGCTGGTTTCGATGGCCGTGCGCACTTCACTGACCATGGCAGCGAGGTGCCCAGGGTCGAGGTGGCGCAGGTCGATGGTCATGTGCACTTGGCCGGGGATGACGTTGCGCGAGCCCGGGTGCAGGGTCAGGCAGCCTACCGTGCCGCAGGCATGCGGCTGGTGGGCGTGGGCAACACGGTTGACCGCAGCCACGACCTCGGCGGCACCGACCAGCGCATCCTTGCGCAAGTGCATGGGGGTAGGGCCTGCATGTGCTTCTACACCGGTCAGCACCAGGTCGAACCATTTCTGCCCCAGGCAGCCCTGGACCACGCCGATGGTCGTGCGCTGGTCTTCCAGTATCGGGCCTTGCTCGATATGCGCTTCGAAGTAGGCACCCACGGCATGCCCGGTAGGTACGCGCGGGCCGGCATAGCCGATGCGCTGCAGCTCGGCCCCCACCGACAGGCCCTGGTCATCGACCTTGTCCAGGGTCTGCTGCAGGTCGAACTTACCGGCGAATACCCCAGAACCCATCATGCACGGTGGAAAGCGCGAGCCTTCTTCATTGGTCCACACCACCACTTCCAGTGGGGCTTCGGTGGTCAGCTTCAAGTCGTTGAGGGTGCGCATGACTTCGAGGCCGGCCATGACCCCGTAGCAGCCATCGAACTTGCCACCGGTGGGCTGGGTGTCGATGTGGCTGCCAGTCATGACCGGCGGCAGGGCCGGGTTGCGACCGGGGCGGCGGGCAAAGATGTTGCCGATGGCGTCGACGCTGACGGTGCAGCCGGCTTCTTCGCACCAGCGTACGAACAGGTCGCGGGCCTGGCGGTCAAGGTCGGTCAGGGCCAGGCGGCACACACCGCCCTTGGCGGTGGCGCCGAGTTGGGCCAGGTCCATCAGCGATTGCCAGAGGCGTTCGCGGCTGACCAGTGGGCCCTGGGCAAGCAGGTGCTGCGGGGGATCGATGCGGGTGTTCATGGTTCATCTCTCCTGAAAGTATCGGGTTGCTGGTACCGGCCTCTTCGCGGGCTTGCCCGCTCCCACAGGTCCTGCGTAGTCCTCAGAAGAGGCCGGTACAGAAAAGCAGGTATGAATCAGGCACTCAGGGCCAGATAACGGTTCTTGATACTCGGGTCCTCACGGAACTGCGCCGCACTGCCCTGGTAGGCAACCCGACCCTGCTCCAGCACGTAGTGGCGATCTGCAAGGGCATCGCAGACCATCAGGTTCTGCTCCACCAGCAGGATCGACAGCCCTTCGTCCTTGATGCGCCGTAGAATCTTCACCAGCTCGTCGACAATCACCGGCGCCAGACCTTCAGTCGGTTCATCAAGGATCAGCAGCTTGGGCCCGTTGAGCAGGGCGCGGGCGATGGCCAGCATCTGCTGCTCGCCACCGGACAACGCGAAGCCACCGTTACGGCGCCGCTCCTTCAGCCGCGGAAACATGCTGTACACGTCCTCCAGCTGCCAGCGGCTGGTCTTGCGCACGGCGATCTTCAGGTTCTCCTCGACACTGAGCTGGCGGAAAATGCCGCGGTGCTCTGGCACCAGGGCAATGCCCAGCCGGGCAATGTCGAAGATTTCGCGGCCGACCAACTGTTGGCCGTTGAAGCTGATCTGCCCCTGTCGAGGGCGAACGATGCCAAGAATGCTGCGCAAGGTGGTGGTCTTGCCGGCACCGTTGCGCCCAAGCAGTGTGACCAGTTCGCCTGCCTCGACCTTGAGCGAGACGCCTTCGAGCACATGGCTCTTGTCGTAGTAGGAATGGATCGAATCGACGTTGAGCATCAGGCGGCCTCACCAAGGTAGGCAGTGCGCACGCGCTCGTCGTTGCGCACCTGTTCAGGGGTACCCTCGACCAGGATCTGGCCGTGGCTCATTACCGTGATGCGCTGGCTGATCGACATGACGATGCTCATGTTGTGCTCGATCAACAGCACGGTATGGTCACGGCCCAGGTCGCTGATCAGGTCGGTCATGACCGGGATGTCATCAATGCCCATGCCCGAAGTGGGTTCGTCGAGCATCAGCAGGGTAGGCTTGGCGCAGATGGACATGCCCACTTCCAGCACCCGCTGCTGGCCGTGCGAAAGCTCGCCCGCGAGGGTGTTGGCGCGGCCAGTCAGCTGCAGGCGCTCCAGTACCTGGTCGGCGGTGTCCCAGTGGCTGCGCTTGTGCTCGACGCTACGCCAGAAGTTCAGCGCGCCCAGGCCATCGCGGCCCTGGGCCGCCAGGCGCAGGTTCTCGCGTACCGACAGGTTCTGGAACAGGCTGGTGAGCTGAAAAGAACGCGCCATGCCCAGTGCCACACGGCCGTGGGACGGCTTGCGGACGATGTCCTGGCCATTGAACAGGATCTTGCCCGCGGTGGCCTGGCGCTCACCGGTCAGGCAGTGGAACAGGCTGGTCTTGCCGGCGCCGTTGGGCCCGATAACGGTGTGAATGGTGCCGGCGCGCACGTTGAGGTCCACGCCCGCGACCGCCTTGAACGGCCCGTATGCCAGCTCCAGCTGGCAGGTTTGCAGGAGGTAGTCGCTCATCACAAGGTCTCCTTGGTCTTGGCCTGGGGTTTGTCATGGGGGGCACGGCTAGCCAGCAGGCGCTTGGCCAGTTCGGTAAGGCCGCCCCACAGCCCACCGCGCATGAACACCACGACCAGGATCAGGATCACCCCCAGCAGCATCAGCCAGCGTGGCCACAGTTCGGACAGCACATCGCCCAACAGCACGATGGCACCGGCCCCCAGCAGCGAGCCGAACAGCGAGCCGGTACCGCCGACGATGGTCATGATCAGAATGTTCTCGCTCATCATCAGGTCGATGTTCGACAGCGGCGCAAAATGCAGCAGCATGGCGTACAGCGCCCCGGCAATCCCGGTGATGGCGCCCGACAGCATGAACACCAGGATCTTGAAATGGCGGGTGTCATAGCCGATGGCAGCAGCGCGGGTCTCGTTCTCGCGGATGGCCAGCAAGGTGCTGCCGAACGGCGAGCGGATGACCCGCAAGGCGCCGGCAAAGATCAGCAGGAACAGCACGGCGACAAACACATAGAAGTGCCGCGGGTCGGCCAGGTCGACCAGCACATGGCCGGCGATCTCGATGTTCGGCCGTGGTACGTCGAGCAGGCCGTTGTCGCCGCCGGTCCAGCCACTGAGGGTATAGGCCAGGAAGTAGGCCATCTGGCTGAAGGCCAAGGTCAGCATGACGAAGTAGATGCCCGTGCGGCGTATGGCCAGGGCCCCCACCAGCAGCGCGAGGAAGGCGCCGAATACAGCGGCGCCAAGCAGCGCGGCGAACATGCCCCACTGCAGGTGGATCATCAGCAATGCCGCGCCATAGGCGCCCACACCAAAAAAGATGCCTTGGCCGAACGACAGCAGGCCGGTGTAGCCCAGCAACAGGTTGCAGGCCAGCGCGGCCAGGGCAAAGATCAGGATTTCAGTGGCCAGGGTGGCCGATGGCAGCAGCAACGGCAGCGCCACCAGGCTGGCGACCACCAGCAACAGCAGTGCCGGGGCACGGCCCTTGGCGACTGGCAAAGGGTTTTTTTCACTCATCTCAGGCTCTCCCGAACAGGCCATACGGACGCACCAGGATCACCGCCGCCATGGCGCCGTAGATCATCAGGCTGGCGCCTTGTGGCCACAGGCTGGTCATCATGCTTTGCACCACACCCACCAACAGGCCGCCGACCAGCGCACCGCCAAAAGAGCCCATGCCGCCGATCACCACCACCACGAAGGCGATGCCGAGGATTTCCGGGCCGACGAAGGGCTGGGCCCCGCGCAGCGGCGCGAACAGCACACCGGCCACGCCGGCCAGGCCTACGCCCAAGGCGAATGTCAGGGAGAACAGGCGGAAGATATTGGTACCCAGCAGCGACACGGTTTCGGTGCTCTCGCTGCCGGCCCGCACCAGGGCGCCGAAGCGGGTGCGCTCCAGCAGCAGCCACAGGCCAACGCCGATCAGTGCGGCGAAACCGATCAGGAACAGGCGGTAGTACGGGTAGATGAAATCACCCAGGATCAACACCCCGCGCAGCTCGGGCGGCACGGCGATGTTCTTGCCCACGGGGCCCCAGATCAGCACCGAGGCTTCCTGGATGATCAGGGCGATGCCAAGGGTGACGAGGATCTGGAAGGTGTGTGGCAGGTGATAGATGCGTTTGATCAGCAGGCGCTCGACCGCCCAGGCCAGGGCGGCCACCACCAGGGGGGCGATCAGCAGCGCCAGCCAGAAGCTGCCGGTGATGGCCACGGCGGTGTAGCACAGGTAGGCGCCAAGCAGAAAGAACGCACCATGGGCGAAGTTGACGAAATTGAGCAAGCCGAAAATGATCGTCAGGCCTACGGCGATGAGGAAGTAGATCATCCCCAGGCCCAGGCCGTTGAGCAGTTGGAACAGGTACAAATCGAGCATGAGCGTGCCCTCGACAGCGCGCGGCGCGGCTGCCTGTACGAGTGTGAGTGACTAACGCCGCGGCTTCAGGCCAAGGCGCAACCGGTGTGGTCGGGCTCGACGAACGAGCGGCCCGAGCTGATGACTTCGGCCAAGTCGTCTTCGTCGCGCATCTGCCCTTGGGGCTTGCCGCGCAGCAGGTAGTAATCCTTGAGCACCTGGTGGTCGCCCGGGCGGATCAGCTCGTCGCCGGTCGGCCCCTGGAAACGCATGCCCTGCAGTGCTGCAGAGACGGCGGCACCGTCCAGGCTACCGGCCTTGACGATGGCTTCGAGCATGACCTTGGTGCCGATATAGTCGGCGGCCAGCGGGTAGTTGGGGTTGATGCCGTAGGCCTTGCGGGTGGCGGCAACCAGTTGCTGGTTCAGCGGCGTATCCACCTGGTGCCAGTACTGCGCGCCCAGGTACACGCCTTCGAGCACGTCGCTGCCCAGCTCCTGGAACTGGTCAAGGCCGGCTGACCACACCATCAGCACTTTCATACGGTCCTTGATGCCGAAGTTGACCGCCTGGCGCAGCGCGTTGGAGGCCTGGCTGCCGAAGTTGAGCAGCACCAGCACGTCGGGTTTGGCCGCGATGGCATTGGTGAGGTAACCCGAGAATTCCTGCTCTTGCAGCGAGTGATAGCTGTTGCCGATATGTTCCACGCCCTGCTCGGCGAAGACTTTGCGGGCGTTGTCCAGCAGCGCGTCACCGAACACGTATTGTGGGGTGATGGTGTACCAGCGCTTGGCCTGCGGGAGTTGGCGAATCATCGGCACCAGGGTTTCGCGGATGGCGCCGTAAGTCGGCACCGACCAGCGGAAGGTCGAGGCGTTGCAATCCTTGCCGGTGATTTCGTCGGCGCCCACCGGGGTCATGAACACGCCACCGGCCTTGTGTATTTCCTTGGAAACCGCCAGCGCGGAAGACGACAAGGTGCAGCCCTGGAAGAAACGGGCGCCATCCTGGCCAATGGCCTCCTGGACCTTGCGCACGGCCTTGCCGGCGTTGCCTTCGGTGTCGATGACTTTGTACTTGAGCGGGCGCCCCAGCAACTGCGGGTATTCGGCGATGGCCAGGCGCGAGCCCATGTCGGCGTACTTGCCGTAGCTGGCGAAGGCACCCGACATGGACTTGAGCCCATAGAAGGTCAACGGTTGATCGGCGAATGCCCGGTGTGCTCCCAAGGGGAGGCTACCGAAGGCACCCAGGGCAAGGCCTGCCTTGAGCAGGGTACGTCTTTGCATGAGTAACTCCTTGGTTGTGGTTATTAGGCAGGAGTGGCAATGACAAAGCGGGTACGGCCGGGCCTGTGAGCAGGCCTCTTTCCAGGCGGATCAGTGGTGGTGGTTGAACTCCAGCAGGAAGTGGCGGGCGACCTCGCCCTCCAGTGCGGTCATGTGGTGTTCGGCGTCGCACATGTGCTCGTGCATCAGCCGGCGTACGCTGGGCTCGTCACTGGCGCGCAGGGCGCTGAGCAGTTGTTTGTGGTAGTCGATGTTGGCTGCGGCGAACTGCTGGCGCTTGGGCAGGTAGGCCTTTTTCAGCACCACCAGGTCGCGCAGCAGGTCGTTGAGGAACACCGCCATGAAGCGCAGCAACGGGTTGGGGCAGCGGTGGGCCAGCAGGGTGTGGAACTCCAGCTCTGCCAGGCGCTGTTCGCGCTGGCCCTCTTCGCTGTCTTCCGGCGCACTGCAGAAGTCGATGTTGGCCTCAAGCGCGGCATAGTCCGCTTCGCTCAGCTGGCCCATTACCGACACTGCCAACTCGACCTCGATGACTTTGCGCAGTTGGTACACCTGCTCGCCGTCCAGGTGCTGAAAGTGCAGGTAGTTGCGCAGCGCTCGGCTGGCGGGCTCGATGCCCACCTCGGCCAGGTAGGCACCCCCGGCAGGGCCGGTGCGGGTGCTGACCAGGCCTTCTACCTCAAGTGCCTTGAGTGCCTCGCGGGCAGTGCCCTTGGAGCACTCGAAGTGTTCCATCAGCTCACGCTCGGTGGGCAGGCGGTCGCCGGGGTGCAGCGCTTCGGTGACGATCGAGCGCTTGACCGATTCGACGATCACATCCGACAGCTTTTGGCGCTTGCGTTTGGGTTTGAGCATTTCGCTATTTTTCATATTTATGCGGATAAATAGGATTTAGCGAGTTTTGCCGGGGTGGGTCAATGCTGGAGGAGGGGAGGGGGTCGTATTTGGTGTGAAAGGGTCGGGGAGGGATATGTGAAGCGGTGAATTGACTGCAGCCCCTGTGGGTGCGGGTAAACCCGCTCTCACAGGGCTCTTTGCTTAGCCTTGGCGGCCAGGACCTTGCTGCAGGTGGGCCTGGCTGCAATACCACTCATTGCCCTGCCGCAGCGCCCGATCGTTGGGCAGGTGCACGCCGCAACGGGCGCAGCGCACCATCTTCAGCGGCGCATCGAGCTTGGCTTCGGGGCGCGACTGCTGGCTGATTTTGAATTTGCGCCACAGCCAGAACGCGGCGGCGATCAGGGCGATCCAGAAAAGTAGGCGAACCATGGTGTCCAGCTTGTTGATTGAAGAAGCCGTCAGTCTAGGATGCAGCCAATAAAAAAGGGAGGCCCAAGGCCTAATGCCAGTCAGTTAAGTCATTTGGGGCCGCTTTGCGACCCTTCGCGGGCACGCCCGCTCCCACAGGGGATCGCGCATCTCTTGAGTTCAGCGCCAAACGTGTGGGAGCGGGCATGCCCGCGAAGGGCTGCAAAGCAGCCCCAGTAACGCAAGGCCTCCCTTTCATTTACCGCGGTCGGTCAATCGAACAGACCAAAGGTCATGTAGCTGAACCAGGACCGGTCTTTCTCGGCCTCTTTCGGGCCCTCGGGCACGATCGGGTCGCCGTTTTCATCTTTTGGCAGCAGCTCTTGCGGCATCTCGTCGCGCGCGTCCTGGAACTGCTTGACCACGTCCTGGTTGGCGCGGGTTTCGCCCGGCGGCAGCGGCGTGTCGGTCTCGATCAGGCCCAGGGTGGCCTTGGACAGCCAGCCGCGGCCGTCAGACTCGGTCTGCTTGGGCTGGAACTCGCCATCGACCAGGCTCGGGTGGTCTGGGTAGTTGAGCTTGAGGGTTTCCAGGCTGGTGGCGGCCAGTTCGTCCAGGTGCATCTTCTGGTACGACTCGACCATTACTGCCAGGCCGTCGCCGACCGAGGGGGTTTCCTGGAAGTTCTCGACCACGTAGCGGCCACGGTTGGCGGCAGCTACGTAAGCCTGGCGGCTCAGGTAATAGTCGGCCACGTGGATTTCGTACGACGCCAGCAGGTTGCGCAGGTAGATCATGCGCTGCTTGGCATCGGGCGCGTAGCGGCTGTTGGGGAAGCGGCTGGTCAGTTGGGCGAACTCGTTGTACGAGTCGCGTGCAGCACCCGGGTCACGCTTGGTCATGTCCAGCGGCAGGAAGCGCGCCAGCAGGCCACGGTCCTGGTCGAACGAGGTCAGGCCCTTGAGGTAGTAGGCGTAGTCCACGTTCGGGTGCTGCGGGTGCAGGCGAATGAAGCGCTCGGCAGCCGACTTGGCCGCCTCGGGCTCGGCGTTCTTGTAGTTGGCGTAGATCAGCTCGAGCTGCGCCTGGTCGGCATAACGGCCGAACGGGTAGCGCGACTCCAGGGCCTTGAGCTTGTTCACGGCGCTGGTGTAGCTGGAGTTGTCCAGATCAGCCTGGGCCTGCTGGTACAGCTCGGCCTCGCTGAGGTTCTCGTCGATGACTTCCTTATTCGAGGAACAGGCCGCGGTGAGCCCAAGGATGGCGATCAGCAGCAGGTGTTTCACTTGCATGGCGGCTTGCGTCCCTTTGACGGCCGCTGTTTTGGGCGGTGCCGTCCTGTTATGATGAGCGCCCCGGCCAACCCCGGGACAAAAGAAGCCGTATTTAACCACAAGCTCGCAGCCGAAACCAAAGGCTGTGCGCCCGCCGAATCGAGCATGTCCGAGATCATTCAACTTAGCGCAGAGGTCCCGTCCGAATTGGGCGGCCAACGCCTCGACCAGGTCGCCGCCCAATTGTTCGCCGAGTACTCGCGTTCGCGGCTAACTTCGTGGATCAAAGAGGGCCGCCTGACGGTCGATGGTGCCGTCGTGCGCCCTCGCGACCTCGTTCACGGTGGCTCCCAGCTTGCCCTGCAGGCCGAACAGGAAGCCCAGGGTGAGTGGGTAGCAGAAGATATCGAACTGGATATCGTCTACGAAGACGACCACATCATGGTCATCAACAAGCCCGCCGGGCTGGTCGTGCACCCGGCTGCCGGGCACGCCAGCGGCACCCTGCTCAATGCGCTGCTGCACCACGTGCCAGACATCGTCAACGTACCGCGTGCGGGTATCGTTCACCGCCTGGACAAGGACACCACCGGTCTGATGGTGGTCGCCAAGACCCTGCAGGCGCAGACCAAGCTGGTCGAGCAGATGCAGGCGCGCAAGGTCAGCCGCATTTATGAGTGCATCGTCATCGGGGTGGTCACCGCCGGTGGCAAGATCGACGCCCCGATCGGTCGCCACGGCGGCATGCGCCAGCGCATGGCGGTCACCGACGGCGGCAAGCCAGCCGTCAGCCACTACCGGGTGCTAAAGCGCTTCCGCTCGCACACCCATGTACGGGTCAAGCTGGAAACCGGCCGCACCCACCAGATCCGCGTGCACATGGCCCATGTCGGCTTTCCGCTGGTCGGCGACCAGACCTACGGTGGCCGCTTCCGCATTCCGCCGGCTGCCAGCCCAACCATGGTCGAGGCAGTGAAAAGCTTCCCGCGCCAGGCGCTGCACGCGCGGTTCCTTGCCTTGGCCCACCCGATCACCGGTGAGGTCATGAAGTGGGAGTCGCCACTGCCTGACGACTTCGTCTGGTTGCTGTCGCTGCTCAACCAGGACCGTGAGAGCTTCATCGGATGAGTGACCTGGCGCAGACGCTGCTGTTTCCCGACTGGCCGGCCCCGGCCTCGGTACGCGCCTGTGTCACCACCCGTCAGGGCGGTGTGAGCCTGCCGCCCTACGCCACGTTCAACCTGGGTGACCATGTGGGGGATGACCCTGCCGCGGTTGCCGAAAACCGTCGCCGCCTGCGCGAGCAGTTCGCCATCCAGCCAGCCTGGCTCAAGCAGGTGCATGGGCTGGAGGTGGCGGATGCCAACCCGGCCGTGGTAGCCGAGGCCGATGCCAGCTGCACCAGCCAGCCCGGCATTGCCTGCACCGTGATGACGGCCGACTGCCTGCCTGTACTGTTCTGTGACCGTGCGGGCACCCGCGTGGCGGCGGCGCATGCGGGCTGGCGCGGGCTGGCGGGTGGCGTGCTGGAAGCCACCCTCGACCGCCTGGCGCTGGCGCCCCAGGAGGCGCTGGTGTGGCTGGGGCCGGCGATCGGGCCCAAGGCCTTCGAAGTGGGGCTGGAAGTGCGCGATGCCTTTACTGCCGTGCACCCTGCAGCGGCCCGGGCTTTTGTCGAGGGCGGGCGGCCAGGTAAGCTGATGGCAGACATCTACGAATTGGCGCGCATTCGCCTGGCGGCCCGTGGGGTATCGGCTGTTTATGGCGGTGGCTGGTGCACGGTCAGTGACGAGCGGTTTTTCTCTTACCGCCGTACGCCGCAGGGTGGCCGCTTCGCTTCGCTGGTGTGGTTGCAGCCGCTCTAGCCTTGATGGGCACCCCCTGCCCCAAGCGCTAATCCAACCTGTTGATCCCGGTCAACCCCGCTACGCTTGAATCTTCCAGAATCAGCCTTATCTATAAAGGCATCTCAGGCAGGTTTCTTTATAAACAGGCGCTGTCCATCGCTCCGACCTGCCCTTTAAAGGAAGGTACACCATGCGAATAGACCGTTTGACCAGCAAGCTGCAACTTGCAATATCCGATGCCCAATCCCTGGCCGTAGGCATGGACCACCCTGCCATCGAGCCTGTGCACCTGTTGCAGGCATTGCTCGAACAGCAGGGCGGCTCGATCAAGCCACTGCTGATGCAAGTGGGCTTCGATATCAATAGCCTGCGCCAGGCACTGGTGAAAGAACTCGACCAGCTGCCGAAAATCCAGAACCCCACCGGCGACGTGAACATGTCGCAGGACTTGGCGCGCCTGCTCAACCAGGCCGACCGCCTGGCCCAGCAAAAGGGCGACCAGTTCATTTCCAGCGAGCTGGTGCTGCTGGCCGCCATGGATGAGAACAGCAAGCTGGGCAAGTTGCTGCTCAGCCAGGGTGTCAGCAAAAAGGCCCTGGAAAATGCCATCAACAACCTGCGCGGTGGCGCGGCGGTGAATGACGCCAACGCCGAAGAGTCGCGCCAGGCGCTGGACAAGTACACCGTCGACCTGACCAAGCGTGCCGAAGAAGGCAAGCTGGACCCGGTCATTGGCCGTGACGACGAAATCCGCCGTACGGTCCAAGTGCTGCAACGCCGTACCAAGAATAACCCGGTGCTGATCGGCGAACCCGGCGTGGGCAAGACCGCCATCGCCGAGGGCCTGGCCCAGCGCATCATCAATGGCGAAGTGCCGGACGGCCTGAAAGGCAAACGCCTGCTGGCGCTGGACATGGGCGCGCTGATTGCGGGTGCCAAGTACCGCGGTGAGTTCGAGGAGCGCCTGAAAGGGCTGCTGAACGAGCTGTCCAAGCAGGAAGGCCAGATCATTCTGTTCATCGACGAACTGCACACCATGGTTGGCGCCGGCAAGGGCGAGGGTGCCATGGACGCAGGCAACATGCTCAAGCCGGCCCTGGCCCGTGGCGAACTGCACTGCGTGGGCGCCACTACGCTGAACGAGTACCGCCAGTTCATCGAGAAAGACGCCGCCCTGGAGCGCCGCTTCCAGAAAGTGCTGGTAGAGGAACCGAGCGAAGAAGACACCATCGCCATCCTGCGTGGCCTGAAAGAACGCTATGAAGTGCACCACAAGGTGGCCATCACCGACGGTGCCATTATCGCTGCGGCCAAACTCAGCCACCGCTACATCACCGACCGTCAGTTGCCGGACAAGGCCATTGACCTGATCGACGAAGCGGCCAGCCGCATCCGCATGGAGATCGACTCCAAGCCGGAAGTGCTCGACCGCCTCGATCGCCGCCTGATCCAGTTGAAAGTGGAATCGCAGGCGCTGAAGAAGGAAGAAGACGAGGCGGCGAAAAAGCGCCTGGAGAAGCTGACCGAAGAAATCGAACGGCTGGAGCGCGAGTATTCCGACCTGGAAGAAATCTGGGCTTCGGAGAAAGCCGAAGTACAGGGCTCGGCGCAGATCCAGCAAAAGATCGAGCAGGCCCGCCAGGAGCTGGAGGCTGCCCGCCGCAAGGGCGACCTCAGCCGCATGGCCGAGCTGCAGTACGGGGTTATCCCGGACCTGGAGCGCAGCCTGCAGATGGTCGACCAGCACGGCAAGACCGAGAACCAGTTGCTGCGCAACAAGGTGACCGAGGAAGAGATTGCCGAGGTGGTGTCGAAGTGGACCGGTATTCCGGTATCCAAGATGCTGGAGGGCGAGCGCGAAAAACTGCTGAAAATGGAAGCGTTGCTGCACCAGCGCGTGATCGGGCAGGGCGAAGCGGTAACCGCCGTGGCCAACGCTGTGCGCCGCTCACGTGCCGGGTTGTCCGACCCCAACCGGCCAAGTGGTTCGTTCCTGTTCCTGGGCCCTACCGGTGTGGGCAAGACCGAGCTGTGCAAGGCACTGGCCGAGTTCCTGTTTGACACCGAAGAGGCCATGGTCCGCATCGACATGTCCGAGTTCATGGAGAAACACTCCGTGGCTCGCCTGATTGGTGCGCCACCCGGGTACGTAGGGTACGAAGAGGGCGGTTACCTGACCGAGGCGGTACGGCGCAAGCCCTACTCGGTGGTGCTGCTGGACGAGGTGGAGAAGGCTCACCCGGATGTGTTCAACGTGTTGCTGCAGGTGCTGGAAGACGGCCGCCTGACCGACAGCCACGGGCGCACCGTGGACTTCCGCAATACGGTGATCGTGATGACCTCCAACCTGGGCTCGGCACAGATCCAGGAGCTGGTCGGCGACCGCGAGGCACAGCGTGCGGCAGTGATGGATGCAGTAGGGGCGCACTTCCGTCCGGAGTTCATTAACCGTATCGACGAAGTGGTGGTATTCGAGCCGCTGGGCCGCGAGCAAATTGCCGGCATTACCGAGATACAGCTGGGCCGCCTGCGCAGCCGCCTGCTGGAGCGCGAGTTGTCGCTGAGCCTGAGCCCGGAAGCGTTGGACAAGCTGATCGCCGTGGGTTATGACCCTGTCTACGGTGCCCGCCCGCTGAAACGAGCGATCCAGCGCTGGATCGAAAACCCGCTGGCGCAATTGATCCTGGCAGGCAAGTTCATGCCGGGTACCGCGATCACTGCCAAGGTGGAAGGCGACGAAATCGTCTTTGGCTGACCTGCTTCACCATGAGCCCCGCGTTTGCGGGGCTTTTTTTGCCTGGCTGCCTGCGCTGGCCTGTTAGCGGGTCATACATTTACCTGCAGCCTTGAAGCCTGCGCACAACCCTGTAGGAGCGGGTTCACCCGCGAAGAAGCCGGCACCGCCCCAGCAAATCCGGGCTTTCCCAGCCTGCCTGGATAACTCGCTGAAATTTTTGAAATTTTTGCTTGCATCAAAAAACGAGTGCCCCTAATATACGCCGCGTTGTCAGGCACTAAGCGAATCATCAGCAGTAACGATGGTCGCAAAACAACTTACAAATCAGTAAGTTGAATGAAAAAAAGTGGTTGACAAGCAAAACGAAGAATGTAGAATAGCCGGCCTCAGCAGCTACAACGCGAAAGCAGCGAAGCTCAAGAGTCCGAAGCGAACACACTCTTCGGAGTAGCAAATCGGAAAGTAGTACCGAAGTTCAGTTCCGCGATAGCTCAGTCGGTAGAGCAAATGACTGTTAATCATTGGGTCCCTGGTTCGAGTCCAGGTCGCGGAGCCATCTCGGGGTGTAGCGCAGTCCGGTAGCGCGCCTGCTTTGGGAGCAGGATGTCAGGAGTTCGAATCCCCTCACCCCGACCATTTTCCGGGTCGTTAGCTCAGTTGGTAGAGCAGTTGGCTTTTAACCAATTGGTCGTAGGTTCGAATCCTACACGACCCACCATTTAAAGAAGGGCATCTCAAAGAGATGCCCTTTTTTTTGAAAGACCTCGGGGTGTAGCGCAGTCCGGTAGCGCGCCTGCTTTGGGAGCAGGATGTCAGGAGTTCGAATCCCCTCACCCCGACCATTTTTGGGTCGTTAGCTCAGTTGGTAGAGCAGTTGGCTTTTAACCAATTGGTCGTAGGTTCGAATCCTACACGACCCACCATGTAAAAAAGGGCATCTCCTACGAGATGCCCTTTTTCTTTGCCTCGGGAAAATGCCCCTTGCCTTGTTGGAGCAGGTAAACCTGATCCAACAAGGGGCAAACCAAGGCCTTGAGCCTGCTGCAGCCCCTGTGAGGCTGGCTGACGATAAGGCCCGTACAGGCAGCCTCTATTGCAAGTTTTTCAGTGCAACTTCAACCGCGGCTCGGTACCCCGGCCAATCTTGCTGCCCAACATCATCAATGCCGTACGGAAGAACCCGTACAACGCCATCTGGTGCATGCGGTACAGCGACACATAGAACATCCGCGCCAGCCAGCCTTCCAGCTTCACACTGCCCATCAGGTTACCCATCAGGTTGCCCACCGCCGAGAAGCGCGACAGAGAAACCAGCGAGCCGTAGTCCTTGTAGGCATAAGTGGGCAGCGGCTTGTTCTCCAGCCGCGCTTTAAGGCTTTGCGCCAGCATCGACGCCTGCTGGTGCGCCGCTTGCGCGCGTGGCGGTACATTGCGGTCGCTGTCTGGCTGCGGGCACGCCGCACAGTCGCCAAAGGCGAAAATGTTGTCGTCGCGGGTGGTTTGCAGGGTAGGGCGTACCACCAGCTGGTTGATGCGGTTGGTTTCCAGGCCATCGATGTCCTTGAGGAAACCGGGCGCACGGATACCGGCCGCCCACACCTTCAAACTGGCCTGGATCACCTCGCCGTCCTTGGTTTTCAGGCCGTCCTCGGTCACTTCGCTGACAGCGGCGTTGGTCATGACCTTGACCCCGAGTTTTTCCAGGGTCTTGTGCACCGGTACGCTGATGCGCTCGGGTAGCGCCGGCAGAACGCGCGGGCCGGCCTCGATGATGGTGATGTGCATGTCCTTGGGCTGGATGCGGTCCAGGCCATAGGCCGCCAGCTCGTGGGCCGCGTGGTGCAGCTCGGCCGCCAGCTCTACACCGGTGGCGCCTGCACCCACAATGGCTACGCTGATTTTCTCGCTGGCCACGTCGCCGGCGTGGGCACGCAGGTAGTGGTTGAGCAGTTGCTGGTGGAAGCGCTCGGCTTGCTTGCGGGTGTCCAGGAACAGGCAGTGCTGCGCCGCGCCCAGGGTGCCGAAGTCGTTGGTATTGGAGCCCACGGCAATGACCAGGGTGTCGTAGCCCAGGGTACGCGCAGGCAACAGCTCGCGCCCCTCTTCGTCCAGGGTGGCGGCCAGTTGGATCTGCTTGCCTTCACGGTCCAGGCCGCTCATGCGCCCCAGCTGGAAGTTGAAGTGGTTCCACTTGGCCTGGGCCACGTAGTTCAGTTCGTCTTCCGAGGAGTTCAGCGAGCCGGCGGCCACTTCGTGCAGCAGTGGCTTCCAGATATGCGTGAGGTTGGTGTCGACCAGGGTGACGTCGGCCTGCTTGCGCTTGCCCAGGGTTTTACCCAGGCGGGTCGCCAGTTCCAGGCCGCCGGCGCCGCCGCCGACAATCACGATGCGATGAGTCATGGGGATATCTCATAAGGTTTACGGAATGCTTGCCCTTTGGGGGCGGCCGCAAACTGCACGAGGGGAGGGCGAGCGCAAGGCAGCTCATAGCACCAGTCCACTCAGCAGGCGGCTGACAAGGCCCAACCCGATGGTCACGGCCACCACCAGCACAAGGAGCAGCCATGGCCGGAAGGGCCGGCGCTCGACTTGGTGCTGGGGGGCTCGCAGATACTCATCGACACGACGCTGATCTTCCGGGTTCAGGCGGCTGGTCATGGTAGGGCCTCGTCAGGTAGACGTAAGAGACTGCACAAACGCTACAGCGTTCGTGCAAGCGCTTGAAACAAATGATAATGCTTTCTATCCCTGGCGCCGAGTGTACGCCATCGCAAACACTCGCTGCACTGGATCAAAGACTGATGCCAACGTCGAAGACGATGCTGCGCCCTAGGTTGCTGCGCAGGAAATCCGGCGCATCGGGGTGGGCGAACAGCACGCGGGCAAAGGTTGGCCCGACCAGCGACAGCGAGCGCCAGCCCTGGCGCAGGTATTCGGTGGGCGGCGGGAAGTGGGTGTTCAGGTCCAGCACCTCGCGTTTGAGGCTGGAAAACGCAATGATGTCCAGCTCGTTCAGCTCCAGCCCGCGCTCGCGATAGTTGCGCGCCTTCTTGCGCAAGGTGGGTGCCAGCCGCCCGAGCAGTTCGGTGGCACTGATGCGCCGTGGGCGGGCTTCGCGGCGCACCAGTTGCGCCAGGGAAAATGCACTGCGCCGGCGCTGCAGCTCCTCGCGCCATTCATCATTCAGCCGGCGGCCCTCGTCGAGCACGAAAAACACCTCGAAGGCGGCGTCGCGGAACAGCACGTCGGGCGGCTCTTGCCCGGCCGGGGTGAAATCTTCGCTGCGGTAGGAAATGTTCAGCCCCTGCAACAGGCGCTGACACACCCACCGCTCCCGCTCCCACTTGCGGGCGTTGGAGAGGAAGGCATTGGCTTGTTCGGCCTGAATGGTCAGCAGGCGCAGGTAGTCGGAGTCATCCATGCAGACAAGCTTAGCCGTTAATCGATGACAGCAAGAGGCACGCATGCGGCCGCAGGCCATCCGCTGCAGAGGGGCCGCGAAGTTTGCGTGTACACTGCCCTTATCCACAGGCTGGCAAGGGGCATTGTTCAGGTGATCAGCGCACAGGTGTTGTCTGGCACCACCCTAAGCCTTGGCTGGCTGGGCTACGTGCCGCTGCTGGCCTGGGCCGCCAGCCAGGTTCGCTGGGTGGAACTGCTTGCCGACCGGCGCCGCCAGCACCTGCTGTTTGGCACGGTGTTCTGCCTGTTCGCGTTGTGGCTGGTAAGGCGCGATTTCGATACCGGCGTGGCGTACCACTTCATCGGCATGACGGCGGTTACCCTGTTGCTGGACTGGCCACTGGCCGTGCTGGGTGGTTTCATGGCCCAGCTGGGCCTGCTGGTGCTGGGGCGCCAGGACCTGGCGGCGTTGGGAGTCAATGGTCTGTTGCTGGTGGGTTTGCCGGTGCTGATCACCGAGGTGTGCGCCCTTGTGGTGGAACGGGCACAACCGCGGAACCTGTTCGTTTACATCTTCTGCTCAGGGTTTTTCCCTGCCGCACTCACGGTGCTGGTCTGCGTGCCGGTGGCGCTGGGGCTATTGTGGCTGGACGGGCGCTTTGCGCTGCCAGAGTGGCTTGGCGACTTTGTCGGTTACCTGTGGCTGATGATGTTCCCCGAAGCGTTCATCAACGGCATGGTGATCAGTGCGCTGGTGGTGTTTTGCCCGGACTGGCTGGAAACCTTCAACCGCACCCGGTACTTGCAGGCGCCGTGGAAGGACGATGAGCACTGAGCCCGCAGGCTAGGCCGGTGCATCACCGCCTGCCCGGCAGGTGGGTCAGTTCAATGCCGCGACTCCAGGTCGCCTGAATACAGCTCGTCCTCGGACTCCTGCGCCCCAGGAATCTTGTGTTCCTCCGCTGCCCAGGCACCCAGGTCGATCAGCTTGCAGCGGTCCGAGCAGAACGGCCGGAACGCGCTTTTCTCGGTCCATTCCACAGGTGCGCCACAGGTCGGGCAATCGACGGTCAATGGCTGGCTCATGGCTGGCCTCCTTTCAAAGTCAGGTAAAAGTGGTGCAGGCGGTCAATCTGCTCATGCAGCGCGGCGAGGTCGCCGTCATTGACCACCACATCGTCGGCATGGCGCAAGCGTTCCTCACGGGCCAGCTGGGCCTTCAGGATCGCCTGCACCTGCTCGGTACTGGTGTTGTCCCGGGCCAGGGTACGCGCCACTTGCAGCGCCTGCGGCGCATCGATCACCAGCACGCGCTGGGTCTTGTGGTGCTGCCCCGACTCGATCAGCAGCGGCGACACATAGATCGCATACGGGGACTCTGCCTTGGCCAGGTAGCTGAAAATCTCTTGCCCGATCAGCGGGTGCAGCAGTTGCTCCAGCCATTTGCGCTGCGCGGGGTCGGCGAAAATCAGCTGGCGCAGCGCGGCACGGTCGAGCTGGCCGTCGGCCTGCAGCACCCCCGCGCCAAAGCGCTCAACAATGCTGGCCAGGGCCGGGCGGCCAGGCTCGACTACCCAGCGCGCAGCCTGGTCGGCGTCGACCAAGTGCACGCCAAGCTCGACGAAGCGCTCGGCGGCGGCGCTTTTGCCGCTGCCAATGCCGCCAGTAAGGCCGAGAATCCAGGGGGTAAACGCCGCAGTGGTCATCAGTATCCCAGCAGTTGCAGGTAAGAGGCGTATATTTCATCACCCCAGAGCACGGCAATCCACCCCGCAATGGCCAGATAAGGGCCAAACGGCATCGCCGTGCCCAGGGCGTGCCGGTGCAAACGCAACAAGCACAGGCCCACCAGCGCCCCGACCACCGACGACAACAGCAGCGTCAACGGCAGCACCTGCCAGCCACCCCAAGCGCCGATCAGCGCCATCAGCTTGAAGTCGCCATAACCCATGCCTTCCTTGCCGGTGACCAGCTTGAACAGCCAGTACACCGACCACAGGCTGAGGTAACCCGCCACCGCCCCCCATACCGCACTGCCCAGCGGCACATACACCGCAAAGGCGTTGACGATCAGCCCCAGCCACAGCATCGGCAGCACCAGTACGTCGGGTAACAGCTGGTGATCGGCATCGATCAGGCTCAGGGCCAGCAGGCACCAGGTCAACGGCAATGCCAGCAATGCCTCGGCTGACGCACCAAAACGCCAGGCCACCAGCAGCGACAGCAGCGCACTGGCCACTTCCACCAGTGGGTAACGCGGGCTGATGCGGGCCTTGCAGGCAGAGCAGCGCCCACGCAAGGCCAGGTAGCTGAGCACTGGAATGTTTTGCCACGGGCGAATCGGGTGTGCGCACTGCGGGCAGCGCGAAGCGGGCAGGCACAGGTCGAAGCGCGGGTGCTGCGTAGTCGGCAGCCCCAGAACCTGCTGCGCTTCACGCTGCCATTGGCGCTCCAGCATGATCGGCAGGCGGTACACCAGCACATTCAGAAAGCTGCCTACCAGCAGGCCGAGCACGCTCGCCAGGGTGTAGAAGTACGCCGGCTGTTCAGCCAGCAAGGTCCATAAAGTCATGTTCAGATCAAGCTACCCAACTGGAAGATCGGCAGGTACATCGCCACTACCAGGCCACCCACCAGCAAGCCCAGGACCAGCACGATGGCCGGCTCCAGCAAGCTGGTCAACTGGTCCAGCGCCTGGCTGACCTGTTCCTCATAATGGCTGGCGGCTTTTTCCAGCATCGTGTCCAGCGTGCCGCTGGCTTCACCGATGGCCGTCAGTTGCACCAGCAAGGGTGGAAACAGCGGCTCACCCGCCATCGCCTGGTTCAGCCCCTGCCCATTGGCCATACCCTGGCGCAAGCGCAGCACCGCCTGTTCATGCAACTGGCCCCCGGTTACCCGCGCCACCGTACCCAGGGCATCCAGCAGGGGCACCCCGGCCGCATAAGCGGTTGCCAGGCTACGCGCAAAGCGCGCCAACGCCGCCTGCCCCAGCAGCGTGCCGAATACCGGCAAGCCCAACACCAGGCGCCCGAGCCACAACCGCGCAGGCGCATGCCGGCGGCACAGCTGGCGCCCGGCAAAACCTAGCACCAGGCCCAGCGCCAGCAACATCGGCGCAAACTGGCCGAACCCTGTGGACAAGTCGATCACCCACTGGGTAAATGCCGGCAATTGCGCGCCCATGCCCGCGAACATGTCCTCGAACCTGGGTATTACCTCCAGCAACAACACCGCCGACACGCCCAGCCCGGTCAGTAACAGCAGCAACGGGTAGACCATCGCCTTGCGCACCTTCTTCTGCAGCGCCCGCCGCTGTTCCAGCATGCTTGCCAGCTGCTCCAGCTGCCGGTCCAGCGTGCCCGACTGTTCGCCCACCCGCACCAGGTTGCAGTACAGCGCATCGAACCAGCCCGTGTGGCGTTGCAACGCATTCGCCAGCCCCAGGCCCGCAGCTACATCCTGTTTCAATCTAACCAGCAGCGCAGCCAGAGCAGCACCACAGCCACTGCGCCCCATCACCTCGAACGCCTGCAACAGCGGCACCCCGGCCTTGAGCAAGGTCGCCAACTGCCGGCTGAAACCCGCCGGGTCGGCTTTTTCCCGCCGCTTTGGCAGCTTGAGGCCAAGCCCGCTGGCCGGCCGCAAACTGGCCACGTTGATGCCTTGGCGAATCAGCCCGGCACGCACATGGGCCGGGCTGGGCCCAGGCGTTTGGCCACTGACCGGCGCGCCATTGGCGTCGGTGCCGTGCCAGCTGTAGAGGGAGGTGGTAGTGGTCATGCGAAGGTCCTTTTATTGCCCGTGCGACAAGCCTGGAAACAGCTTGCCGCGCCTATGCCAGGGCGCGCGTCCATGATGCTCACTAGAGTAGTTCAGCGATGATGAAGCCCAAGCAGGCAGGGGTGACAAAAGGTGACTGTTCAGGCCTACTGCGCCGCTGTCGCTTGGGGCGAGATTGACCCTAACGAGTACGCGTATCAAAAAGGAAACTGTTCATGAAAGGGCAACGCGGTATCACCCTGATCGAACTGATGATCGTTGTGGCGATCATCGGCATTCTGGCGACCATCGCCTTACCGATGTACACCAACCACCAGGCCCGCTCCAAGGCCGCGGCCGGCTTGCTGGAAATCAGCGCCCTGAAAACGGCCATGGACCTGCGCCTGAACGACGGCAAGGATGTAGCCGACGTAGCCGAACTGGGCGGCCAGCCGGCAACGGCGCATTGCGCGATCACCGCCAACGGCAAGGCGGCGGATAGCAGCGGCAGCCTGGTTTGCACCCTGGTGGACGCACCGGCCACCGTGCTGGGCAAGGCCCTGACGTTGACCCGTTCGGCAACGGGCTGGGCGTGCACCACCGACATCGAAGAAGACCTGGCGCCGAAGGGCTGCAAGGGGGCCTGAGGGCAGGGCAATAAAGTAGTGGAAACAGGGGTTTGCGTAACGGGTGCGAGCAGTGGTACGTTGCGCTACACGCCGGTGTAGCTCAGTCGGTAGAGCAGCGCACTCGTAACGCGAAGGTCGCAGGTTCGATTCCTGTCTCCGGCACCACATCCAGCTCCACTGCATTCCGCTGAATGCTTTGGAAGCCCTCTAAAACGGCCTTTTGGCTAGTGCCAGTCAGTTAAATAATTTGGGGCCGCTTTGCGACCCTTCGCGGGCACGCCCGCTCCCACATGGATCGCGCATTTCTTGAGTGCAGCGCCAAACGTGTGGGAGCGGGCGTGCCCGCGAAGAGCTGCAAAGCAGCCCCAGTAACGCTCAACTGACAGGCATTACCCTTCTGGCCGGTTTTTCGTCTCCAAGACCGACCGTCGGGAACCAACTAAATCCCCAATAACCGGGGGTGTTTTTTGGGTTACAGCGTCTTTCCTGAATGGAGAGCGTACCCCAATGCCACGCCTAGCCACTCCGCTCAGCGGCCTCAAATGCCGCACGGCCAAACCGAGTGATCGCGCCTACAAACTGTTCGACGGCGGGGGCATATACCGGTAAGTCACGCCCAGTGGCTCGAAGACTTGGCGGCTGCGGTATTTCAAACCCAGCGGCAAGGAAGGCACGCTGATCATCGGTAAATACCCCATCGTTTCGTGGCCGTCGCGAGGACCAAGCGCGATGAGGCTAAAGCTCTGTTGCTCGACAACCTTGATCCGATGGAAGAAAAGCAGAAGGCCAAGATCGCAGCTCAGCGGGCGAGTCTTCTGTTTGAAACCGTCGCTCTGGAGTGGCACGTCGAAATGTCCCGACGGTGGACTGAGGGCCATGCCAAGACGGTGCTGAGTAGGTTGCGCACCCATGTGTTTCCACTGATTGGCCAGCGGCCGATTGCTGAGCTCGACACCCACGATCTGCTTGAGGTCACTCAGCGAATCAAGGATCGCGGCACGATGGATGTTGCGCTGCGGGTGCAGAATTACCTGTCCACGATCATGCGAGGTGCGAAGCGGGCGCGGCAGATCACCCAAAACCCGGCGCTCGATCTGGCCGGCTCGATTCAAGCGCCGCGCACCGTTCATCGTCCTGCACTATCACTGACCCGCCTTCCTGAACTATTGGATCGAATCGACAGCTACACCGGTCGCGAACTGACCCGGCTCGCGGTGCTACTGACGCTGCATGTGTTCGTGCGCTCCAGCGAGCTGCGTTTCGCCCGGTGGGATGAATTCGACCTGCAACGGGCGATGTGGGAGATCCCCGATACCCGCAAGCCGATTGAAGGTGTCCGCTATTCCACGCGCGGGACCAAGATGAGTGGGGACATTCAGATAGTGCCGCTGTCCCCTCAAGTCATCGAGATCCTTGAACGGCTGCGCAGCTTGAATCGCTTCTCTGAACTCGTGTTGCCCGGTGATCACAGGTACTGGAAACCCTTGTCGGAGAATACGGTTAACAAGGTGCTTCGCAATATGGGCTACGACACCACCAAGGACGTGTGCGGGCATGGTTTCAGGACCATGGCTTGTAGTGCCTTGCTCGAATCAGGACTGTGGACGGACGCGGCGATTGAGCGGCAGATGAGCCATCAGGAGCGTAACCGCGTGCGCGCCGCTTACATCCACAAGGCCCAGTTTCTGGAGCAGCGTCGGTTGATTATGGCGTGGTGGAGTAACTACATCGATGCCAACAGATCGGGCCATGTCACTCCGCATGAGTTTGCCCATCCGGTAGGCGACAACGTCACAGCGTTGCCAAATGGTCATTGCGCATTCAATCGCGGGTAAGTCTGCGAGATCGGTGCTGGCTGCTCTTTCACGCGGGTCCATCCAAACAGGGCTGCAAAGCCGCCCTGTTTGGATGGACCTCACTTTGAAAAGCTAAAAGCCACGACGTTGTCCGGGAGTTACCACGGAATTCCACCGGTGGATGACCTCTTTTCACGTCCCAAGTAACGGTGAATTACGACCCTTGACCGGGTTTATCCACAGGCGTAGAACTGGCCGAGCAAGCGCTGTCGATGACAGCACCCAGGTGGCCCGAACCTTCAAGGTCACGCCGCTCTGGCGGTGGTTCTCCCCAAGGGCGATTCGCATCCGGCAGCTCGCCCGGTCACTACCCATGTGATGGATGCTCTTACACATATAGCGCTCGTGCGCCAGATACACCGTACCTCGCTGCCCTGCAGCAACCTATCCGCTTGGCCGACTATTGCGCCAACCTGTGCCCGTCTCTTTCTTCTGGAAAGAGACGGGCACTTCTACCACTGCTGCAGCCTTGATCGCAAAAGGCTTTGCGGCATTTCCCCCTTGTGACAATCGGCGTGACAAACGCCGATGTCACCAGCAACAGCCATGTAGATGATGGTGCCGCAGACCAGGGAGAGGACTGCACCTGACTGACAGTCAGGCATGCCCCGGTCATCGCATTGCTGCGTTTACCCGGCTCAGGATCTTCAGGCGCTGGTCTCGTCAGCCAGTGCTGCCTCCACCCGCCCACCGGTAACGGTGTTTAGGAGGCCAGATCATGAGATGCCCTTGCTCTTGGTCGTAAGGAGCCGCCAGTCCCGCGTTAGAGGACATCCCCACAGGTAGCAGGGGCCTTGATTCCTGATAACACTCAGCATTCTTGGCGGGATGACGTGGGGGACGATTCTGTGGCTGCAGATGTTGAGTGGCCTAGCGAGTGTGGCTATCTCAAGCAAGGCCTTAGAAATGTGGCACACAGTGTTCACTTTTGAAGTCGATAAACGGAGAATTTCGGCTGGCAGAATGCGATTAACAGCTGATCCTTAGGAGCTGGCGGGTAAGGGGGGAGCCATCAGTGGACATCATGATGGCAAAAAGATAGCCTGCGCTTAGGAGTGAGCAGTCATGTTGCCTGCTCTTAGTGTTGATAAGTATAAAACTGCACATGGATTGAGTATGATTTACCTCGGCGGCACGGATTTTTATATCGACGTACCGAGTCTGCCTCGGCACGAATTCGAACAATACTCTACTAAATTGTTTGATAAGTGGGAGGTGTATGTTGAAAGTGCACTAAAGATTCCAGATTATTCACTTGCGCTTGAGGTTCAAGAAGGGTCAATAAAGGGCGGCGCTAAAATTGCCGCTACCCTTGGCCCACTCTATTTGGGTATAGGCCAGTACGGTTCGTTTATTTCAGGGCTGCAAACTATACAAGCTCAGGTAAGCGCAGTAGGAAGTTTTTTAGCTGCTCAGGCCGTTACACCTTTTCCTTATGATAAAATCAAACCAAAAACTAATAAGTACAATGGCTCTTTGGGTGAGTTGCAGCGGTTGTTTTATAAGGTTCAGAGGGGAGAAATTACCGCTGAGCAGGCAATGCTGAAGGCTGAACTTATTCTTGGTGATGAAGTAAGGTCTGAGCCGCACTTCATGGCTGAACTAAAAGACTCATTTGAAAGCACGCCTCTGCTAGCTACGCAACTGGACTTACCTCTGAATAGTATCGGGCAAGACACCATCCTCCAAGCTGACAATAAGATGCGTAAGCCGCGCTTGCCAAGACCTAAGCCTGAGCAGCCTATTGGTCAGCAGTTTCGTGTGGAAGTTTGGCGGGACTCAAAAAAACAGAAGAGAAAAGTGCGAATAATTCAGTTGTAGCCAAAAAGGGGACAGCCAAAATTGGCTGATTATCACCCTTTTTCACGAATGGCTGCTAACGACCCGAAGCTGTCGTTTTAGAAGCGCAGAAATAAGCATGAAAAACTTTCTAGGGAAGATGATTGCGCCTCTCGCGAATAGTAATAAAGGAAAAAGCAATTTCCTAGAATTTGCTCGATAAACCTAACCACGCGGAACATTATCTAAGCAGAAAAAACTGATTTAAACGGCTGAGTACTTCACGGTGCATTTTTTAAAATTATACACCTATCTCCGGTTGGCCTTTTTTTCTGTGCTGATATGGCAACGTTCTCTTGGGAGATCTGGTAAAATACCAAGAACATGTGTAATATCTTTATAGTAGAAGAAAGATAGCTGCGCACGAAATGCTTTATTATGACTCTAGATTTTTAAGTTAAAAATTTAAGGGAGTGTGAAATCTTGGCGAAAAAATACACCTATTCAGTTTCCGTTATTCGCGAAGGGCGAGACCGCGATTATCGTGATTTTTGGGATAGAAATCAGCGTGTCAACGAAAGCGGAGAAGTGCTTCATTCGGATTTGGTCGGATTTACTGAAACGGTAGATGCGAATAATCTAAATGATGCCATTTCAATTGTTGAGAAAAAATATCCAAACTTAAGGGTGGCTCGAGAATACTCTAGCAAGCTTTGATTGGCTATCTAGCAGGTGCGGTTTAATTAGAGTGTGTACGTTGAACTTTAATAGATGCTGAGTAAATAGTAATGGACTACGATCGCAAGTTGGAGAAGTTTTTTTTCGAATATTTATTGTCTATAGGCTATCCAAAGGAGTCGATTGCCTATCAGCCGGGTATACAGCCGGTGCGGCACATGCAATGTTACAGGCCAAGCTTTGCACTCATAGATCCTAAAACGAATGAATATTTAGCAATTGTGGAGGTCAAGGAAGCCAAGATACATGAAGAAGGTCCGGGTGGCTTTATTTATGAAAATATGATTGACTATCGAAAGGCTCTAGGTGCGAACTCAGTTCCCGTATTCATTGTGTCTACTGATTTTAATGACTCATCTCCATTTCTGCTTCATTCGTTTAACGAGCAAGGAGAGATAAGTGTCATCGACCACACTCTGTTTCCAACATTTGAGGCGTTGGCGATCAAGGAGCAAGCAGACAGGAAAGCAGATCTGAGGGTTCGGCGGGACAAGGCGAGTGAGAAATTCACCGTAGTTTGTTGGAGTGTATCATTTGTTCTTTTTGTGCTAGTGATTGGCGACTTCTACGTTAAAATAGAATACGATCGAGATATGTTAACTGCGGAACGTATTAGCTTGATTGGCGCGGCTTTAGCGTTGATAGTTATACCTTTTGCTCAAAAATTTAAAGGCTTGGGTATAGAATGGGAGAAGATCGCTGGTCCTAATAAGCAAGAAGACGATTAGTCATTACTCCAGCCTTGCTTCAGGTAAGGCATAACGGTTGTCGTTCAGTGATCACGATCTGACTATCAGTGCAAAGTCGCTTTGGGCCGTCTCTGTTGGCGAGGTAGCAGCGTAGGCTAGCCAGGCGCAGAGTGCCACGAACTGCACGCTGAAGACTTCACTCTCGTGATGAGGCATGATAATCGGTCGATCACTCAATATTCTCTAAAACTCTTGTAATTCATGAGGCCGTACGCCCTCTATCAAGCGGTTCACGAGCATGCGCATTTTGACAAGGCCCAAGGATCTGCACGGAAATCCCGAATAACTAAATCGGCGCCCCTCGAAAGCTGAAGGCTTTAGTTTTTCGAGCCCTCTATGGAAAGGAATTCTGTGATGGTAAAGCGTTTCCAACAATCGGATGAGGCCTAGGCTATGAACGCTGAGTTGTTTAACGAAACTCAAGGCCGGGGCGGTTGCGCCTAGATGGCTCTCGCGGAGTATCGATTCTAAGCATTGTCGCTCCACCAGTTGCGGATTATGAGTGGGGGTGGTGATCAACGCATCCCATCAGCCACGCCCTACTTATACTCCGGAATATGGAGTGTCGATTTATAAAATAATATTTATAAGTTCAGGTCTGCCTTGCTGGCTATAAAGCATGGTTTCCATGAGCGGGGTGTTATCTTTGATCATTTCGAGTAGTGCTTCGGCAGATGAGCCAGACGCTAGAGCTGTTTCTTTCAGAAGTTCATCGTACCAGTCCGATCTCATCGAGTTGATGCGGGAATTAGCATTCATGTGTATTTCAAGATATTGCTCTGGTGTAATAAGTTCACATGTTTTATGAAAGTAGCGCAGGGCATCTGTCGCATACGACATTCGCATAAAGCTCGCTATCAAAGATCTCCAGGTTATTGCTTCATATCCAAGCTTTTTTATGGCAGGTAAGAAAGCATCAATTCTATAGATGATTCTGCTAATAAAAGCAGAAGAGGCTTTTGCATCAACAGGCAAGAACGTGCCAATAACACTAGATGCTCCAGACCGGATAAAGCCATTCGCAACAGTTACATGAGAGCCAGTGATCGGTGCTGTTGAGCAGGCACTCAACATTACGATCGGCGGAACACGAGCTTGATCAAATAGTTCCCAACTATTCAGTTTCTCTTTTCCTATTTGAAGCCATCCTCCCCCTTCGTTCCCGCTGTGGTCGCCATGACAGTCAAATATGACTATTGCACCTTTGAAGGCGTTCAGGGCATGTTTAACTTCGGTGGTGGTATTTACATCCTTGAATGTGATTTTTGTCCCATTTTTAAGAGGGAATATATTGATTCCGGTTTCGAGAAATTTTTTTATTCTGTCATGATTTTGAAAGGAACGAATTACTAGAATGTCTTTCAGTAAGTCTGAGGGTATATTCTTTGAATATCCTATTGCGCTTTGCTGTAGAAGCATATTTCCAGGGGTCATGCATATCTTGCTTACCTCATGGCTGATCATGAGTGGAAGTTTTCCAAGATAGATCCATTCAAGTGGCGCATCGCTACAGAGCTTTAGACTTGAAAAACGGCTTGCTATTAACTGTTCAAGTTGCGGGCCAATTTCTGACTGCATGGAGTCTGATAAGGCTTTAAACTTAATCTGTAACTGCCGGGCTGCTTTTTGATCGCCGCGTTTATGCAGGAACTCGATCTCCTTAAGCTCAGCGGTGTGAAGATTAATAGCGTTTGGCAGGCGAATCGCTGGGATGCATTCGCTGCTGGCGAGTAATGCTATCGAGTGATTTGTTAAGGCAAGTTCTGATTGCCTCTCGTGTAAGATTTCACCGAGATAGGGTATCTTGTAGGGGTTGAATACAGGCTGTCCAACAGGGTGGCTGATACCGGAATATCCAGGATTCTTAATAAGTCCATTCTTTATCATGTCCTTTTGCCATCTTTCTGATAGCTGGCGAAGTATCTGGTTCCAGAGGTGTGAGTTTGTATTGTATAAAAAAGCCTTAATGGCTGGCGCATAAACTATAGCTTCGCCATGTTTTTCGCCTAAAGTGCTTAGTAGGGATTCTACACTTTCGTTAATTGCTGCTTTAAAATTTTCTATTTTGTCAGCCTTGATTCGACGTTCTTCATTGTACATAATTCCAAGAGAGTAGTGAACTAAGTTATTTGCTAGAGTTGATCCTGATCCGTACCCAGGGGTGCTTGCCTTACGTGTGTATGTGTCTCTGAGTTGTTTTAGTGATATTTCGCTGCCAGCTAAGGTTTCAGCTTCTTCTATTTTTTCTAGGATCATACGATCCAGTAAGTGAATAGGATTTTCGATTTCGTCGAATGGTATTTTTAGGGCTCCTGCTGTTTCTTTAGTAGTGACAATGATAGGACGAATTCCTTGCCCGAAATCTATGTCAACTACTTTTTTGGCTAGTGCGCATGGCGTGATTATTATGCAGAACCTGTCCTTGGCTATTTCTGGGGTCATATCCAGAAATCCATCGCCTAAAGTTATTACTTCGCGGTGCACTCCATCTGCTCTACACGAAATAAGAGCTTCTTGCTCTAAAAAAATTTCGCCTGTGTCAAATGGGGCAGTTGCGGCTGTTGTCAACAGGGAAAGAAATTCCGAGTTGGCTAGCGTTCGGCACCACCCTTGGAAAAGAGTCGCGTCCTCACTTGTTGGTACTACTATGATGTACAATATTCTCGACATAATGGTGCCTGTTTTTTGCTTAGGTTTAATAGTGGTTTTGCTAGGAGGGGCTGAAAATTGTTAGCCTTGATAGTGGTGCCCCAGGCTATAGTTTATGCGCCAGCATAGCAACTTAAAATGCTTGTTCGCTTGACATGTGGTTGCTATCAAAGAGAGCAAGATTGTTTTCAAATAACCTTGCAGTAGTGCGGAAATATTGTTATCGAAGACTCTCATCGCATCGCAATTCGACCTCAGGGCTGTGTGCTGTCAGCGCTGCTTACGGCGGTTGGCAATCTAGAAGTAGAGATAAAGTGCTGTACCATGAAAAATAATACCCATTGAGATCAGCTACTTTCGTTTTGATACGATTCCTGTCTCCGCACCAGTCTTTAATCCGCGATGGTTCACCATCATACGTGGATCCCAATGAAACCGCCGCCTAGGCGGTTTTTTTGCGCTGACTCGATGGGCGTTAAAACGCCACATTCTGCGGCATTTATGTACATTCATTAGTACATCCTAGTTTCGGTTAGCAAGCGATGTACTCACGCGTCGTGCCGGTTGCCTGAGGTTGGGTCTGACAATTCGCAGGCCGCTTTCCTAGCTTGTACTGTTCGCCCAGCCCCTCGCCCAATCGACTTATCACCCCGCCTGTTTTGACTTAATCTTGCAGAGGATTTGAGATAATGCTTTTCTTTGATATGCCCTTAGCCCAGTGTTTACGGGCATAAAAGCAAAAAAATTTGAGATAAAGCATTCGCCTCCTAGAGATAATTCCAAGATGCCTCAATTTTCTCACCACGATCTCCAGCTGTTGAACCCATCCTTTGACTCGCTCCTGGTCGACGTGCTAAACGAGCTTGAGTTCCTGCGTCGCCTGAGGCTAGAGGGCGATACCCCGCAATAGATCAAACCCACATTCATAACCCTGCCTCGCCCCTCGACCGACTATCTACCCACACATTTCCGCGATTTCTCCCACAGCAAACAGCCTTGATTTTAAGCCCCCGCAGCGCTACCTTCCCCCAGTCGCGGCCAATTCCGCGGCCGGGTTTGGCGACCCGAACGAAAAGGCGCATCGGCGCCCCCAACCACGATTGCAGGCGCTTTTTTTGCGTCCGCCGTTTCGTGTAATGGCGGCTGTGCGTGGGAGACCTTCGGGTCTGCCGAGTTCCTTTTCCTCGGTTCGCCAACCTGCGTACAGCTGCCACCCTAACCGTTTGGCGACGGTGAGGGCGGTGCTTCAATCGAAAAGGAAAGCATGCATGCACATTTCAAATCTATTCAGAATTCCCGCATTCGTTCCCCGCCATCGTTTCTCGAAGGCTTTCAGCGACATCACTGTCAATGCATCAGGCCTTAGCTCCCTCCACCAAGGGGTGCGCAATGTCTGACCAAGAACGCCTCTCCACCCTCCAAAGCTACGCCTGGACCCTCGAACTGCTAGGCGAAGCCTTGGTCCAGCACGACGAAATGCTGGAATGCGAACACAACCCGCGCCTGAGCTTTCGCAATACGGCCGGCATCCACCAGGCGATCCGGATCATCAGCCGGTTGACCAGCGAGCAGTGTGGCAAGGTAATGGAGCAAGCCGGGCGCGCCTCGACCGATTAGCAGAGTCATGGCTCGCTGGAGGGCGTCGTGGTCGTTTTCACGACCTCGGGCGCCCCGGCGAGAGAGTGCCGTAGCGTGCACATTGTTGATCCGGACGGTTCCACAGCGTCGAGCCTGATCAAGAAAGGCATGAACATGTGCGCGCGGGATCTCGGCACCAATGCTCAACAGTCGTTTCTTCCCGGCGGTGGTCATCGAGTGTTGCCTTGACCTAGTGGGGTCGCTGATGACCCGCCCTGTCCGTTGATTGGACCGCTTCAGGTCGCACTCTGGCCCTTCACCCTCAGCGGAACCACAGGCCTGAGGAAGCTGTGGGTACCAGCCACTAGCTCATGATCATGCTTGAGCCGGCGCCGAGCCTTGTTTCGTTTGTTGCGTTTCGTTTATTTCGATTATAAGATCTAAAACTGCCGTATGAGACGCCAGGAATTTCAAGTCGCTTTTGGAGACACATCATGACTACCGCCGATCTCGCTCGAAGCATCCTTCCAGATGAGAAAGCGATCGCCGCGGCTACTGAATCAAGCCGCCAGATCGCTGCTTTCGTTTCGACGAAACTGGATATTCAGCGTATTGAGCTGATTGATGAAGCCCAGCAACGCCAAGTCGTTGAGCTACCGACGTTCGCTCTTAGACTGCTCGGGGACATTCTTAACGAACTGGCTCTAGGTAACACCGTGAAAGTAGTGCCGGTTCACGCAGAACTGACTACTCAAGAAGCCGCCGACATGCTCAACGTGTCGCGTCCGCATCTTGTCAAGCTACTGGACGAGGGTCAGATACCACACACAAAAACCGGCAGCCACCGTCGTATCAAGTTCACCGATGTCATGGCGTTCAAGGCCGAACGTGACAGAGTGAGCCAAGCCGCCATGGAAGAACTGGCTGCGCAAGCCCAAGTGCTCAATATGGGGTATTAATGAGGCATTCCCCGTTCACTGTTATCTATGACGCCTGTGTGTTGTACCCAGCCCCTCTGCGTGATTTGCTGATGCACCTGGCCTTGACCGGCGCTTATCGAGCGCGCTGGTCCGTGCAAATTCATGATGAATGGACGCGAAATGTGCTGAAAAATCGTTCTGACCTGACTAAAGATCAGCTTGATCGCACTGTTGTAGCCATGAACCGGGCAGTACCTGATTGTCTTGTGAATGACTACGAGCCATTGATGCTAGGGCTTGACCTTCCTGACGAAGATGATCGGCATGTCTTGGCCGCTGCAATCAAATGCGGTGCATCGGTCATCGTCACATACAATCTCAAGGATTTCCCCGCTGAGATCTTAAAGCGCTTTGAGATCGAGGCTTTGCACCCCGATGTCTTTCTTTCTGACATATGGGACTTGGATCAAGCAGCCGTGCTCGAGGCAGTCCAAAAGCAGCGCGCCTCTTTGAAAAATCCTAGGTACACGTCTCGCGAGCTACTGGATATCCTGCTTAAGCAACGTCTCCCGGAAATCGTCAAGCACCTTTCCAGCTACGAGCTGTTGATTTGATCGTGCTCCCTTGCGTTGGTGGACAATGGGTCATAGAACTAGTGTTTGGTCCAGACATGGTGCCGCAAAGCTCAAGGACTTGGCCCTCGCGATGTGCCTCGCAGAAGAGCCCATATCATGCGGACTCTTGCCTCGATGATTCGCGGTGTTCCACTTAAAATTGTGTAATTTTCAAGATAATCATTGCCTGGTGATTCTGTTAAACCTGATATGCGGCTTATAAATCAACTTTTACTAGATAATAGCTTCGCTATTTAGAGCTTTTTTATATCTCGCAGTTTTCTCACTTGTCTTTTGTGTAATTTTCTCGACCAATTTCTGACATTTCCCGTAGACTTTTCCTACAAAGATCAATCTTGCACCGTCGACAGCTGTGAGGCTAAATTTCCTGGTCACGAAAAAACCGTGACCGGGCGTAGGAACCCGTTGGTAAACTTGGCGTACGCACTCGGCGCCGCTGCACCACAGCTGGCGCTTTTTTGTGCTTGCCGTGCTGTGTCATGGCGGCTGTGTGCGGGCAGGCTTCGGCCTGGCCGGGTTTCCAAGTTTCCCGGTATTCCTACCCCGCACACAGCTGCCACCCAATCCCGTAGGAAGGATCGTGGTAGCTCCAATCAAAACTTGGAGCTTCATGCATGTTTATCTCAAGCCTGATCTGGATCCTCGCATCCGTTCCCCTCCGTCATTCATTTGCTGCTCTGCGTGACCTCGCGGATAGCAATGCCGGCTGTGTCTCAACCCGTTCAGAGGTGCGCCATGTCTGACCAAGAACGCCTCTCCACCCTCCAAAGCTACGCCTGGACCCTCGAACTGCTAGGCGAAGCCTTGGTCCAGCACGACGAAATGCTGGAATGCGAACACAACCCGCGCCTGAGCTTTCGCAATACGGCCGGCATCCACCAGGCGATCCGGATCATCAGCCGGTTGGCCAGCGAGCAGTGTGGCAAGGTAATGGAGCAAGCCGGGCGCGCCTCGACCGATTAGCAGAGTCATGGCTTGCTGGAGAGCGTCGTGGTCGTTTTCACGACCTCGGCAGCCCCGGCGAGAGAGAGTCGTAGCGTGCACATCGTCGATCCGGACGTTTCCACAGCGTCGAGTCTCGTCAAGTCAGGCATGAACACCTGCTTTGCGCTTGCTGTCGCGGCCACAGGATTTTCGATCCATACCGCCTGCGTGGTGAGGCAGGGCGACAAATGGAATTCGTAGTACGCTCCAATGACTAGGTATTTCCAATACATCTGGCTTGTTCCCTGAATCGCCAGGTTTGCCTTTCAAACGGGAGAAACGCCATGACGGATGAAAACAACGATAACCGCCCTGTCTACCAAGCAGCGTGCCATTGCGGCACCGTGCGTTTCTCACTGCGGTTAACCGATGGTCTGCGCACCGCACGCAGGTGCAACTGCTCGCTGTGCCGGATGCGCGGGGCGGTGGCGGTGTCGGTCAATCTGGGCGATATCACGGTCACCCAAGGTGAAGAGGCCCTGACGCTCTACCAGTTCCACACCCGGGAAGCCAAGCACTACTTCTGCTCGAAATGCGGCATCTACACCTTCCACCAGCGGCGGTCCTCGCCGGACCAGTATGGGGTGAACGTTGCGTGTATCGACGGGATGAGCCCGTTCGATTTTGCAGAGGTGGCGGTCAGTGAAGGGCGTGTTCATCCCAAGGATCGGGTGGGTGGTGGCGCCGAGGTTGCGGGGTGGGTGCGGTATGCAGCTAACCCGCCCAGTGATCACGGCTGAGGGATGGTCGCTTGCTCTGCGTGTTGCCTATCGCAGGGCGCTCTCCTACGGCGCGCGTGCCCATTTCGTACCTGTAGAAACTTGCGAAAACCATCACCCGGGAATAAAGTCCCCCCGTCGCCGAAGCATCGGCGATGCGACCTTGGCCGGTCGGAATCGGAAGGCGCATCAGCGCCCAATCATCATCGCAGGCGCTTTTTTGTGCTTGCGATGGCGCGTTATGGCGGTGGTGCGCGGGACACCTTCGGGTGTGCCGGGCTCCTTTCGTCCCGGTCGGCCAACCCGCGTACTGCTGCCACCTTGACTTGCTTGGCCGCGAGCGGTGGCAGTTCCATAACGAAAGGAACTCATGCATGACCACCGTAAATCCGTCGCAGATCCGCGTATCCGTTCCCCGCCGTCGTTTATCCACGGGCCTCAGTAATCTAGCTGCCGCCAGGCCAAGCTTCATCTCCGGCTCTCTGGAGGTGCGCCATGCCTGATCATGAACGCCTGTCTACCCTCCAAAGCTACGCCTGGACGCTCGAACTGTTAGGCGAGGCCTTGGTCCAGCATGATGAAATGCTGGAGTGCGAACACAACCCACGCCTGAGCTTTCGCAATACTGCCGGCATCCACCAGGCGATTCGGATCATCAGTCGTTTGGCCAGTGAGCAGTGTGGCAAGGTGATGGAGCAAGCCGAGCGCACGCCGGCTGACTAGCGGGGGGCATGGCTCGTTGGCGAGCATGGGCATCGCCCATGCTCGCGTGAGCCTTTGAGATCTGACTTGCGCCTAAACCGGACAGGGGTAGGTTTTCAAACATCCCTGGCAGGCCTTACACAGGTCCAGCCCAGCCCGTGCAAGCCAGCTCGAACAGCTCCAGACTCACGCCATAGCGGGTAATGAACTGCGAGTCCGAGGCTGGCAGTGGGGCCGCTTTGCGGCCCATCGCGACGCAAGCCCGCTCCTGCAGGGTGAGGTGGCGACGCAAGGGAATAGCAAATGGCTCAAGTTGAGTGGAACGCTGGCGCCGCTCTCGGGCATGGTAATCAGGCAAGGCGCGGTGCCAGCACTTTGCAGTAACCATTCACTGGCCAATGCCAACTGCCGAGGATTTTGCATGGATCAGAACAGAGACAGCCTGAAAACAACCAACCCTATCGCCGGGCTGCCGGGGGCAGTATTCGAGAAAGCCTGGGAGGTGCGTTGGGCCCTGAAACTCACCTACGTGTGCCTGTTCATGGATATGGCTTTCATGACAGCCCTGGGGACCACTCTGCTGGATTTCTCGGGGGACATGGCTACGGTCTGGGGGAATATCGGGCGGATCTTTGTGAGTGTCGTGGTGTTTTGCCTGGCCGTGTCGGTGTGCGTTCCAGTGCTTGCGCAGGTCGCGGCCATGCTTGGTTCCTATATCCCTTGGCACTGGCTACAGAGCCGGCGCGATTACTCCCTGCTGCACAATCACGTGACCTACAGCGCCTTGAAAGAGCACAGCCTTCGTGAAGGCAATGAGTTCCTGTTCAACTACTGGCGCAGCAAGAGCCAGCAACGGGAGGTGTGGCGTCAGCAGCGCTACCAGGCCGGTGTACTGGTATTCGGGCTGGTGGTGATGGCCATTGCCAACGCCAATGTCGGGGCGCATTACCAGTTGCCTGGCTTGATGCATCAGGTCACCGCGCTGATTGGCTGGGAGGGCTATCTGGTGCTGGGGGGTATTACGCTCTGCCTGTTGCACTGGGCGTGGTGGGCTGCGGATGAGATTGGCCAGATCTACTACCCGCCCTTGGCAGAAAAGCTGAGGGAGCGCGACTACTGACCCCGCGGCATGTGAGCCAGCAAAACTGGCTCACCCGCTCATCCGGCTCAGCCCACCGTAACCGCCGCATTCAGCACCAACACCACGACCAACCCCACCACCGCCACGATCGACTGCACCACCGAGATGGTCTTGGTCGCTTCCCCCATGGTCATCCCAAACGACTCTTTCACCATCCAGAAACCGGCATGGTTGGCGTAATTGAAGAACAGTGAACCGCAGCCGATGGACAGGGCCAGCAAGGGCAGGTTCAGGCTGGGGTCAGCACCTGCCAAGGGGGCCAGCAGGCCGGCAGCGCCGACGATGCCAACGGTGGCCGAGCCGGTAGACACCGACAGCAGCATGGCGATCAGCCACCCCAGAATCAACGGCGGGAAAGCCGATTGCTGGGTCAGGTGCACGATGGCATCGCCAACCTTGGCGCTGGTCAGCATCTCCTGGAAAGCGCCGCCGCCGGCAATGATCATGATAATCGAGGCAATCGGCTTCAGGCTTTTGCCCAGCGCATCGCGCAACTGCTCGGCGTTGCCACCGCGCGCCAGTACCAGGCTGAAGCCTGCGAACAGCACGCCCAGCAGCATGGCGATCAGTGGGTTGCCAAGGAAGCTGGCCAATTCCAGCAGCGCATTGCCCTTGGGCAGCAGCATTTCGGCAACGGCGTGCACCAGCATCAGGATCGCTGGCAGCAGCGCGGCCAGCATGCCGATCAATACACCGGGGCGGGGTTGGCCGTCGGCCTGCTCAGCCAGGGTGAACTGGTCCAGCAGTGCTTGATCGGGGCGGGTGCTCATGCGCCGGGAAATGAACATGCCGTACAACGGGCCGCCCAGGATCATGGCTGGGATCGCGGCAAGGAAGCCGTAAAGCATGGTCGGCCCGACCGAGGTCTTGAGCACGGCAATGGCGGTCAGTGGGCCAGGGTGCGGAGGGACCATGCCATGCATGGCCGCCAAGGCGGAAATCACCGGCACCCCCACGTACACATAGGCAGAGCCCTTGAAGCGCGCCTTGCCCTCCAGTTTGCGTGCCACGCTGAAAATCAACGGCAGCATGATCACCAGGCCCACCTCGAAGAACATCGGGATGCCGATGACGAAGGCCACCAGCATCATCGCCCAGGGGATCAGGCGGTCGGGCGTGCGTTTGAGGATGATATCGGCGACCTGTTCGGTAACGCCAGCATCCGCCAGGATCTTGCCCAGCATGGCGCCAAGGGCAATCACCACCCCGACCGCACCCAGTGTCTTGCCGGCACCGGTGAGCAGGTGCGAAACGATACTGCCGGGTTGCATATGGGTCGCGAAGCCCACGCCAATGGACACCACCAGCAACGCCAGAAGCGGGTGCATCTTCAGGCGCGACACGATCAGCGCCACCAGCACCAGGACACTGACCAAGGCGGTCAGCAACAGCTGAATATCTAAGGGAGTCATGCAAGGAGTCTCGGTTGGGCAGGCGCGTCAGCGGCAAACAGAAGGTGCAGGCAGGGCAAACAATTGTGCGGGCTGGCCAGCATGCAAAGGCATCGGAACGGGGAGTGCGGTCATGGAACGATTCACCTTGTTATTTGGTCATCTATATGAATCTGACCAGAGTATTTGCGGTCAACCGGGATACTGTCAAGGGTGGGCTATGGCAGCTGCGGCGCCGAGCCCAGCCGCGATCAACCCATCAGGTGCTGAACAAACGCCGTTCCCGCGCCCACACGATCGCTTCACTGCGGCTGTGCACATCAAGCTTGGAATAAACCGTTGCCACGTGGTTGCGCACCGTGTTCAGCGCCAGGTTCAGGCGCGCCGCAATCTCCTTGTCGGCCAGCCCTTCGCAGATAAGCGCCAGTACATCCCGCTCGCGGCGGGTAAGTTCGGTGAACGAGGGGTCGGGCAACCGGCCGGTGTTGATGCGTTTGGCATTGGCCAGCTTTTCGATCAAGGTCTGGCTGAACCATGATGCATCCTGCATGACGGTCTCGATCGCCTCGACCAGTTCCAACTCCGAGCGCTTGCGCTCGGTGATGTCCATCAGCACCAGCAGGTAGCACGGGGTGTCCAGCAGGCTCACGGTGTCGGCTTGCAGCATGCAGTCGAGCGGGTCGTCACCTTTCTTGCGCAGCTTCACATCCAGCGCCTCGATACGCCCGCTCTTTTCCAGCGCATCGAACACCTGCGCTGCCACCGCGCAGTCGGCAAAGAAGTCGATTTCGGCCACGGTTTTCCCGATCAGCTCCTGGGCGGTGTAGCCCAGGCTGTCGAGGAACGCTTCGTTGGCATCGATCAGTTGCTGCTTGTCGGCGCTGCACAGCAAGGTCGGCACCGGGCTCAGGCGAAACGCCTTGGCAAAGCGCTCTTCGCTCTGGCGCAGGGCGTTCTCCGCCTTGCGCCGGGGCTCCAGGTCGGTGAACGAAAACAGCATGCAATCCTCTTCGTGCATGTCCAGCGGCTGCCCTGCCACGATCACCAGCTTGGTGCCGCCTTCTGGCAAGCGCAGCTCGGCCTGCATCTGCGGGATGGTCGCGCCTTCTATCAGGCGCTCGATCGCCAACTCCTTGCGCTCGGCGTTTTCCAGCACGTCCACTTCATACACCGAGCGGCCAATGACGTTTTCCCGCACATGCCCGGTCATTTCCAGAAAGCCCTGGTTCACCTTGATGAACCGCAAGTCGCTGAGGCGGCAGATAACGGCTGGGGCAGGGTTGGCGTTGAAGGTTTTTTCAAAGCGCTGCTCTGCGCTGGCCCACTCGGTAGCGTCGGTCAGTATCAGCACCAACGATTCGGCCTCGCCCTTGCTGTCTTCCAGCACCATGCTGCGAACACGGTGTACCCGGCTGCGCGCCTCCTCATCGCCAACCGGCGAAACCTCGACCACGACATCGCTGAACACTTGCCCCGCCGCCACGCGGGCAATGGGGTACTGGTCGGCTTCCAGTGGATGGTTGTTGCGGTAGCGCAGGGCAAAGCGCTGGCGATAACCCTCGGCGTCCCCGCCCAGCTGCTCCAGGCTGTCGACCCCGTGCATGCGCAGGGCGGCTTCGTTGGCCCAGATGATCGTCTGGTCCACTTCCAGCAGCATCACGCCATCCGAAAGCCCGGCAATTATCTGCTGCAGCTGGCGGCGGTTGGTTTCACGGGCAAGCACGGCGTCGCTCATGGGCGTCCCCCGGTCGGTAGTGGCTGGTGTGGTGACTGGCGTTGAGCATAAACGCAGCAGGCACCGGCAGATTGGTGCCAATGCACTAGTGCGGGTGGGGCAGATGCATCAATACACCCTTGCATGGGACCCGCAAACTGGCCATGACGTTGCATCAGGCACCCGTGGCCGGTGCAGCCAGTTCCCATTGACGAGGATGCATAGATGACTGAAGCCTATGTAAGCACCCCGGCAAATGCCGTGAGCCCGCTGCGGGTGTCGTGGAGTGCAGTTTTCGCCGGGGGGGCCATTGCCTTGGCTACCTACCTGGTACTCAGTGTGCTGGGCACCGCCATCGGGGCCGGGGCCGTTGACGCGATGGCCGATGGCAACCCGCTGCGTGGTTTTGGCACCGGTGCGGGGGTGTGGTTGTTCGTCAGCACCCTGGTTTCGGTCGCCGCCGGTGCCTGGGTTGCCGGCCGCACGGCGCCGGGCCGCGGTGGCCTGCATGGCCTGTTGAGCTGGACGGTGACCACATTGCTGGCGACCTGGCTGCTGGCTTCGCTGGCCGGGGGCGTGGTCGGCACTGCCGGCAATATTGCCGGTAAAGGCCTGTCGCTTGCCGCGGATGGTGTGGCTGCCGCCGCACCGGCAGTCGGCCAAGGCATCAAAGAGCGCCTGGGTAAGCAGGGCATTTCGCTCGACTGGGACAGCCTGGAAGCGGAGCTGAACAAGACCCTGCAGCAGTCCGGCAAGGCCGAACTGAACCCGTCGAACCTGGAGCAGCAGGCCGATCAGGCGCAGGCGCAGGGTGAGTCGGCGGGCCGTATTGCCGCCGAGGACCCGACCCAGGCCGTTGACCAGCTCAAGCAATGGTTCGACCGGGTACGCAAGGCCGGTGAGCCTGCGCTGAGCGCGGCAGACAAGCAGGCCCTGGTCAACATCGTGGCGGCGCGCACAGGCAAGAGCCAGCAGGAGGCCCAGCAGATCGTCGATAACTATGCCCGTGCCTACCAGCAAGCCGCCGAGCAGGTGCAAGTGCTGAAAGACCAGGCAGAGCAACAGGCGCGTGAAGCTGCCCAGGTAGCGGCCAGCAACGTGTCCAAAGCCGCCTGGGGCACGCTGGTAACCCTGCTGCTTGGCGCTGCCTTGAGCGTTGTGGCAGGCCGCTTCGCCCTGTCCTCACGCAAGACCCGAGTCGTGAATGTGTGATCACCCGCCCAGGTCTGCCCGTTTCACTGGTGTAACCCCAACCCACATGTACTGATGTCGTTGAAGGAGAAAAACCATGAGCAGCACGTCTGACAAAGTCAAAGGCATGGCCAACGAAGTGGTTGGCAAGGTCAAGCAAGCCGTCGGTAAAGCGACTGGCAATACCGAGCTGGAGGTAAAGGGCAAGGTGCAGGAGAAAAAGGGTGAAGCCCAACAAGTGGTGGGCGATGTGAAGGACGCCGTCAGCAAGGACTAGCCGACTGTCGCCCCACCCACCAGCGGTCGCCTTCGGGCGACCGTTCTTGCATGTGCCCGCTGCGCCCAGGCATTGCTCAGCGCTGGTACGCCTTGCCGAAGTGCCGTTCCAGGCGCGCTTGCACCAGCTCCAGCAGAATCGACAGTACCCAGTAGATGATTGCCGCGGTAGTCAGCATTTCCAGGTAACGGTAGCTGGAGCGCCCGTACGACTGGGCCAGGAACATCACTTCCCACACCCCCATCACCGAAATCAGCGATGAATCCTTGAGCATCGAGATGAACTGGTTGGCCGTGGGCGGAATGATCACCCGCATGGCCTGGGGCAGCACGATGTAGCAGAACGTCTGCGGCGGGCGCATGCCCAGCGCCAGCGCCGCTTCGCGCTGGCCACGCGCCACGCCGAGAATGCCGGCGCGGAAGATTTCACTGAGGTAGGCGCCGTAGTTCAGCGACAACGCAATGATGCCTGCGCTGATTGCGCCGGGCACCAGGCCGACCTGTGGCAGGCCCAGGTAAATCAGCAGAATCTGGATAAGCAGCGGCGTACCGCGGAAGAACGAGGTGTAGAAACTGGCGATACCGACCAGCACCGCACTGCCGGACAAGCGCGCCAGGGCTGCGGCAAAGCCCAGCAGCACCGAGACCACCATTGAGCACAGGCACAGGAACAAGGTCAGCGCTGCGCCTTGCAAAAAGCCGTTTGGGCCCAGTTTGAAGCCGGCGAGGTTGGGAAACTTCTCCACAATGATCGCGAACTTCAGGTCGAAGCTGAGGAAGAACGCCACGAACAGACCGAACAGCGCCAGCCAGGTCAGCAGCAGCCGGGTGCGAAAGCCGAACAGGCTGGCGCCCGTGGCTTTGGCCGCGGGCTTGGGGGAAGAAGGGAAGGTGCTCATTTGCTGATGTCGGCGCCAATCCATTTCTGCGACAGCTTGGCCAGCGTGCCATCGGCTTTCAGTTCGGTAAACACCTGGCGCACCTTGGCATCCCATTCAGGGTCGCCTTTTTCGATGGCCACCGAGTTGGGCTCTTCATACAGTGGGGCACCGGCCAGCTTGAAGCGCTTGTCCTGGGTCAGGCGCGGCTGCGCGGTCACCAGGTTGGTAAGAATGGCATCCAGACGCACGCCCGCGCCCAGGCCCAGGTCCTGGAAAGCGACGTTGTCGGTGTCGTAAGGCGCAATCTGCACAAAGTCGAAGGGGTAGTCGATCTTCTGGTCTTCCTTGCCTTCGATCACCAGGTTCTTGTTCAGGTAGCTCTCGTAGCTGGAGGCGCTGGTCAAGCCTACCTTGCGCCCATCCAGGTCCTTGGCCCCATGAATGCGCTCATCCTTGGCATTGACCACGATCACCGCCGGCGATGCGTAGTATTCCACCGGGAAGTCGAACACTTCGGCGCGGGCTTTGCTGGGCGTCATCGAGCAGATGCAGATGTCGTAGCGGCCGCTCCAGCGGCCGGCGGCGATCACGTCCCACGACGGGGTTTCCAGGCGCAGCTTCACGCCAAGCTTGTCGGCCACAGCCTTGGCCACATCCACGTCGAAGCCGTCGAGTTGGTTCTGATCATTGAGGAAGGAGAACGGCGGGTAGCTCTCCATCAACACGTTGACCATTTCCTTGCGCGATTCAACCCGCTCCAGCGTGGTGCCTGCCAGGGCCTGGGACGCAGTGGCGAGCAACACGAGGCCCGCGCCGAGCACAGTAGAAAAGCGCATGTACATACCTGAAAAGTTTGCCAAAAAAGAGAAAGTGTATTTAATAGTTATAAACCTTTCTCTCATAATGAATTTTATTCATAAGTACCTTCAGAGTAGTTATATGACACAGCGCGCGATGGTTATTCTCGACGGGGGCATGGGCCGTGAACTGCAGCGCAGCGGCGCACCGTTTCGTCAGCCCGAATGGTCGGCGCTGGCGCTGACAGAAGCGCCGGAGGCCGTGTTAGGTGTGCATGCGGCGTTCATTGCCGCGGGTGCCCAGGTCATTACCAGCAATAGCTATGCGGTCGTGCCGTTCCACATTGGCGAGCAACGGTTTGCTGCAGAAGGCCAGCGGTTGGCCAATACCGCCGGCCAGCTGGCGCGTCATGCGGCCGATAATGCTGCGCACCCGGTCAAGGTAGCGGGTTCGCTGCCACCGCTGTTCGGCTCTTACCGCCCTGACCTGTTCCAGCCTGAGCGGGTCGAAGAAGTATTGAAGCCGCTGCTCGCCGGCCTGGCGCCACACGTTGATCTGTGGCTGGCCGAAACCCAAAGCGCCATCGCCGAAGTACGTGCCATCCATGCGCACCTGCCCAAAGACGGCCGCCCGTTCTGGGTGTCGTTCACTTTGCAGGACGAGGACGTGGATACAGTGCCGCGCCTGCGTTCCGGTGAGCCGGTGGCTGATGCCGTGCAAGCGGTAGTCGGACTGGGCGCCGCAGCGGTGCTGTTCAACTGCAGCCAGCCGGAAGTAATCGGCGCGGCCATTGACGTCGCCCGTGCCGTTATCGGCCAGCAAGGCGCAGAGGTGGCCATCGGTGCCTACGCCAACGCTTTCCCTCCGCAGCCCAAAGAGGCTACCGCCAACGACGGGCTGGACGAGTTGCGCGAAGACCTGGACCCACCGGGCTACCTCGCCTGGGCCAAGGACTGGCGTGAACGCGGCGCCAGCATGGTGGGCGGCTGCTGCGGCATTGGCCCAGAGCACATTACCGAGCTAAAGCGTAACCTCGGCTGACAGATTCAAAGCCTTCTGTACGGCAAGCGAAGCGGTTAAGTTTTGGAATTGCTGGAACTGACGGTAAGGTTTCAGCATCTTCCATGCATCATGCGCCACGGGTAGTCGTGTTTTGGCTGCCCAACCATGGAGCGCAGCGCTGAACGCCAGAAGGAGTAACGCCTATGCCTGAAGAACAACAACGCAGGAGCACCATCAACCCACCCGTCTTTTACACCAGTGCGGTGCTGGTGCTGTTATTGGTGTTGTACGCCACCCTGTTCCAGGCGCATGCGCAAAGCGTCTTCGAGCAGGTTCAACAATGGATTGTCACCAATGCAGCCTGGTTCTACATCCTCACCGTTGCACTGGTGCTCATCAGCGTTGTCTTCCTGGCCGTAAGCCGCTATGGCGACATCAAGCTGGGCCCGGACCATAGCGAGCCCGACTACCCCAACAAAAGCTGGTTCGCCATGCTGTTCTCTGCCGGTATGGGCATCGGCTTGATGTTCTTCGGTGTAGCCGAACCGGTGATGCACTTCATCAACCCGCCGGTGGGTGACCCCAATACCGTCGCCGCCGCCCGCGAAGCCATGAACATCACCTTCTTCCACTGGGGCCTGCATGCCTGGGCGATCTACGCCATCGTGGCGTTGATCCTGGCCTACTTCAGTTTCCGCAACGGGCTGCCGCTTACCCTGCGCTCGGCGCTGTACCCCTTGATCGGCGAGCGTATCTACGGCCCTATCGGCCATGCAGTGGACATCTTCGCCATCCTGGGCACGGTATTTGGCGTCGCCACCTCGCTGGGCTACGGTGTGCTGCAGATCAACAGTGGGCTGAACCAGTTGTTCGGCCTTCCGATCAGCACCACCGTGCAGGTCATCCTGATCGCCGTTACCTGCGCACTGGCCACGCTGTCGGTGGCCAGCGGCCTGGACAAGGGCATCCGTATCCTGTCGGAGCTCAACCTGGGCCTTGCCGTGCTTCTGATGGTCTTCGTGCTGGCTTTAGGCCCTACGGTGTTCCTGCTGCAAGCCTACGTGCAGAACACAGGTGCCTACCTGTCCGACATCGTCAACAAGACGTTCAACCTGTTTGCCTACGAACCCACCGACTGGATTGGCGGCTGGACCTTGCTCTACTGGGGTTGGTGGTTGTCCTGGTCGCCGTTCGTGGGGCTGTTCATTGCCCGCATTTCGCGTGGCCGCACCATTCGCGAGTTCGTTTGCGGCGTGTTATTCGTGCCGGCCGGGTTCACCTTGCTGTGGATGACGGTGTTTGGCGATTCGGCCATTCACATGATCCTGCACGGCGGCATCAAGGACCTGGCCGCGGTGGTCGACCAGGACAGCTCGCTGGCGTTGTTCGCGTTCCTTGAGCACTTCCCCTGGTCGACAGCCATTTCGATGGTGGCGGTGCTGATGGTCGTGGTGTTTTTCGTCACCTCGGCCGACTCGGGCGCCTTGGTGGTGGATATGCTGGCTTCGTCCGGCAGGGGTCAGTCACCACTCTGGCAGCGCGTGTTCTGGTCCGTCAGCATGGGCGCGGTGGCCATTGCCCTGCTGCTGGCCAACGGCCTGAAAGCACTGCAGGCGGCCACGATTGCCAGCGCGTTGCCGTTCGCGATCATCCTGCTGTTCTCCATCTGGGGGTTGTTCAAGGCCCTGGGGCTCGACGCCACACGGCGTGGGCTGCGCACCCAGGCATTGCCAGGCCAGCGGCAGGGCCGTCAGAACCACGGCGGCTGGCAGCGCCGCTTGCGCAACATCGCCATGATGCCGCGCAGGGCGCACGTTACCCGCTTCATCGCCGACGTGGTCAAGCCCGCATGCGAGGAAGTGGCCCAGGAACTGCGCAAACAGGGCTATGAGGTGACCGTGGACGAGCGTGACGACGGCCGCATCACGCTCGAGCTTTCCCATGCCGGTGAAGGGCGCTTCAAGTACGAGGTACGCCCCCGGGCATTCAATACGCCGAGCTTCGTCATGCGCGACGCCGATGACAACAGCGATGCGCGCAAATACTTCCGGGCAGAGGTGTACCTGCGCGAAGGCGGGCAGGACTACGATGTCATGGGCTGGAGCCGCGAGGATGTGATCGGCGACATCCTCGACCAGTACGAGCGCCACCTGCATTACCTGCACGTGGTGAGCTGATGCCGTTTACGTGCGGGCGATCGCCGGAATCGCCCGCACGTAGACCAGCTCGCAGATCAGCTCGACCAATGTCTGGGTAATCACCGCCGCGGCCGCCAGCGTGCGCCACTGCTCTGGCAAGGCAAGCGCCAACGGCAGTACCACCAGCGAATTTCGCGTCGCCGCACTGAACATCACGGCGCGCTTCTGTTGTGCCGGCAAGCCCAGCAGCCTCGCTGTTGCCCAGCCGATGGCCGGTGCCACCAGCGCAAAGCCCAGGTAAACCGGCACTACTGGCAACAGTTGCGGCAGGTCGTGCAACACGACCCGGATCTGTGAAGCGATCACCACGAACAGCACCAGCGCCATCGCCGGTACGGGCATCCAGGCCCAGGCATCGTTCCACCGGCTCACCCCCCGCCACTTGCCGACCAGGGCACTGGTCCACACGGCCAAGGCCAACGGCACGACGATCATCGCTACGAACGCCTGTACGAAAGGCCCTATCACCAGGTTCAACGGCTGGCCATCGTCGAGCATGAGCGCCAGGTAAAACGGCAACAGCAGCAGTTGCAGCAGCAACAGCACGGGCGTGGCGGCCAGCATGAGCCGCGCATCGCCTTTGCCCATGTGTGTAAACACCACCACGTAGTCGATGCAGGGTGCCAGCAGTACCAGCAAGGCGCCTGCCAACAATGCCGGCTGGCCCGTCAGCCCGCGGGTCAGGGCCCACACCAGCAAGGGCACCAGCACGAAATTGGCCAACAGCAAGGCAACCATGAACCGTCGATTGGCCAGGCTCGCGCGCAGGTCCAGAAAGGGTATCTGCAAGAACATGGCATACATCAGCACGGCGATGGCGGGTGTGATCAGCACTTCCAGCACTGAAGCACCCCCACTGGTGAAAAGGCCGAAAGCGCAGGCCGCCAGCACGGTGGCGAAATAGATCAGCGTTTGCCGGGTTTCGAGTTGGTCTCTGGTCAAGAAATTACCTGCTGAAAAATGGCAGCGCTGCGCCGCAAGCCGTGTGAAATCCGGCCCAAAAAAAACCGGCATTGCGCCTAATGCCAGTCAGTTAAGTAACT
>NZ_JBICMS010000010.1:0-1393 GCF_043106615.1 Pseudomonas sp. CJQ_9
ACCATGCTTCCAAGAAAAGCTCCTAAGCTTCAGATAACTGGGAACCGTACCCCAAACCGACACAGGTGGTTAGGTAGAGAATACCAAGGCGCTTGAGAGAACTCGGGTGAAGGAACTAGGCAAAATGGCACCGTAACTTCGGGAGAAGGTGCGCCGGCGAGGGTGAAGGACTTGCTCCGTAAGCTCATGCCGGTCGAAGATACCAGGCCGCTGCGACTGTTTATTAAAAACACAGCACTCTGCAAACACGAAAGTGGACGTATAGGGTGTGACGCCTGCCCGGTGCCGGAAGGTTAATTGATGGGGTTAGCGCAAGCGAAGCTCTTGATCGAAGCCCCGGTAAACGGCGGCCGTAACTATAACGGTCCTAAGGTAGCGAAATTCCTTGTCGGGTAAGTTCCGACCTGCACGAATGGCGTAACGATGGCGGCGCTGTCTCCACCCGAGACTCAGTGAAATTGAAATCGCTGTGAAGATGCAGTGTATCCGCGGCTAGACGGAAAGACCCCGTGAACCTTTACTATAGCTTTGCACTGGACTTTGAATTTGCTTGTGTAGGATAGGTGGGAGGCTTTGAAGTGGGGACGCCAGTTCTCATGGAGCCATCCTTGAAATACCACCCTGGCAACTTTGAGGTTCTAACTCAGGTCCGTTATCCGGATCGAGGACAGTGTATGGTGGGTAGTTTGACTGGGGCGGTCTCCTCCCAAAGAGTAACGGAGGAGTACGAAGGTGCGCTCAGACCGGTCGGAAATCGGTCGTAGAGTATAAAGGCAAAAGCGCGCTTGACTGCGAGACAAACACGTCGAGCAGGTACGAAAGTAGGTCTTAGTGATCCGGTGGTTCTGTATGGAAGGGCCATCGCTCAACGGATAAAAGGTACTCCGGGGATAACAGGCTGATACCGCCCAAGAGTTCATATCGACGGCGGTGTTTGGCACCTCGATGTCGGCTCATCACATCCTGGGGCTGAAGCCGGTCCCAAGGGTATGGCTGTTCGCCATTTAAAGTGGTACGCGAGCTGGGTTTAGAACGTCGTGAGACAGTTCGGTCCCTATCTGCCGTGGACGTTTGAGATTTGAGAGGGGCTGCTCCTAGTACGAGAGGACCGGAGTGGACGAACCTCTGGTGTTCCGGTTGTCACGCCAGTGGCATTGCCGGGTAGCTATGTTCGGAAGAGATAACCGCTGAAAGCATCTAAGCGGGAAACTTGCCTCAAGATGAGATCTCACTGGGATCTTGAATCCCCTAAAGGGCCGTCGAAGACTACGACGTTGATAGGTTGGGTGTGTAAGCGCTGTGAGGCGTTGAGCTAACCAATACTAATTGCCCGTGAGGCTTGACCATATAACACCCAAGCAATTTGCTAGCGCAGATTGCGGTGGTGAAGATG
>NZ_JBICMS010000109.1:0-363 GCF_043106615.1 Pseudomonas sp. CJQ_9
TTCGCTCGCCACTACTAAGGGAATCTCGGTTGATTTCTTTTCCTCAGGGTACTTAGATGTTTCAGTTCCCCTGGTTCGCCTCTTGCACCTATGTATTCAGTACAAGATACTCAGCTTATGCTGAGTGGGTTCCCCCATTCAGAGATCTCTGGATCACAGTCTGTTTGCCGACTCCCCAAAGCTTATCGCAGGCTACCACGTCTTTCATCGCCTCTGACTGCCAAGGCATCCACCGTATGCGCTTCTTCACTTGACCATATAACCCCAAGCAATCTGGTTATACTGTGAAGACGACATTCGCCGAAAATTCGCATTTCGCTCAGTTAAGAGCAGAACTCACAAATTTTACCTTAGCCTGATCAC
>NZ_JBICMS010000110.1:0-854 GCF_043106615.1 Pseudomonas sp. CJQ_9
TTGTAGCCAGCGAAGTCGTCGCAGACCAGCTTGCCGTTCCAGTCACCCAGGAAGTTGCGCGCATGTTCGCCAGCACGGCTTGGGCTGAAGTCGTAAACCACCGCCTTGAGCGCCGAAAACGGCGTGGTGCTGTAGGCCCAGACATAAGCCCGGTGGGTTTTCTTCTCGCCTGGCGCAAGCATTTGCACCGGTGTTTCGTCGGCGTGGATCACACCCTGGTTCAGCACCGCTTCACGCAGTGCATCGACCAACGGCTGAAGTCGCACACCGGTTTGTCCAACCCACTGCGCCAGGGTCGAGCGAGCAATTGCCAGCCCGGCGCGGCCAAAAATCTTCTCCTGCCGATACAGCGGCAAGTGATCGGCAAACTTGGCCACCATCACGTGGGCCAACAAACCTGAGGTCGGGATACCTTTATCGATAACCTGCGCCGGCACCGGCGCCTGGATCAGTGTTTCACACTGACGGCAGGCCCATTTGCCCCGCACATGTTGCTCGACGGTAAACACGCCCGGCGTGTAATCCAGCTTTTCGCTGACGTCTTCGCCGATGCGTTGGAGCTGGCAACCACAGGCGCACTGAGTGTTTTCGGGTTCATGGCGAATGACGGTGCGTGGAAACTGCGGCGGCAAGGGCGCACGTTTCGGGGATTGCCGTGGTTCGGACTGTGGCGCAGCTGGGAGGAGCTGTTTTAGCTCGGCCTCGATAGCTTCAAGGTCTGTGTCGAGCAGGTCATCCAGCAAGCTGCTTTGAGCCGGGCTGATTTGCTCGCTGCGCTTGGCAAACTTGTGCCGTTTGAGCAGGGCGATTTCGAACTTGAACTGTTCGATGAGGATTTCATCGTTTTGGATCTT
>NZ_JBICMS010000111.1:0-328 GCF_043106615.1 Pseudomonas sp. CJQ_9
TTGTCCTTGACCTTGTCGAACTGCCGCGCATTGAAGTCCAGGCGGTTGGCTGCCGGGTCGTAGCGGAATTCCTCGCTGCCGATCAAGGAGCCAGTATCACGACTGCGCAACTGGCCGTTGGCTTCGTATTCGTACTTGATCTCACCGCGTAGCTTGTCGAGGGTACGCACCAGTTCACCGGCCGGGTCGTACTGGTAACGGCGGTGGATCGGGTTGTAGGCGTGCTCGACCAGCAACGACGTATTGATGCCGGCGTTGTGCACCTGCGACAGCTTGTCAGCCGGCAAGGTCGAGGCAAACTGCCAGGCCTTGCGCCCCATGGCGTCAT
>NZ_JBICMS010000112.1:0-21163 GCF_043106615.1 Pseudomonas sp. CJQ_9
TTGTTCGGCGAACCGAAACCGATGGTGGTCTTGCAGCAGATCAGGGTCGGGCGATCGCTCTTACGGGCGGTTTCGATGGCGGTCTTGATCTCGTCGGCGTCATGGCCGTCGACATTGCGGATTACCTGCCAGTTGTAGGCTTCGAAGCGCGCCGGGGTGTTGTCGGTGAACCAGCCGTGCACTTCGCCGTCGATGGAGATGCCGTTGTCGTCGTAGAAGGCGACCAGCTTGTTCAGGCCCAGGGTGCCGGCCAGCGAGGCGACTTCGTGGGAGATGCCTTCCATCATGCAGCCATCGCCCAGGAACACATAAGTGTTGTGGTCGACGATGGTGTGGCCGTCACGGTTGAACTGGGCAGCCAGCACTTTTTCTGCCAGGGCGAAGCCCACGGCGTTGGCGATACCCTGGCCGAGCGGGCCGGTGGTGGTCTCCACGCCCGGGGTGTAGCCGTATTCCGGGTGGCCCGGGGTGCGGCTGTGCAACTGACGGAAGGCCTTGAGGTCGTCGATCGACAGGTCGTAGCCGGTCAGGTGCAGCAGCGAGTAGATCAGCATCGAGCCGTGGCCGTTGGACAGCACGAAGCGGTCGCGGTCGGCGAAGTGCGGGTTGCTCGGGTTGTGTTTCAGGTAGTCACGCCACAGTACTTCGGCGATATCCGCCATGCCCATGGGGGCACCTGGGTGGCCGCTATTAGCCTTTTGCACGGCATCCATGCTGAGGGCGCGAATGGCGTTGGCACGTTCACGACGGCTGGGCATCGCTGGTCTCCTGACTGGTTAGGTAAAGCAAAAAAGGCGGCATTCTGGCTTATGGCTGTGGACCGAGCAACAGGCTAAAGCGGCAGGCAGCGTGGGTGGACTGCCCACTGCACCCGCGTGAGAGCCACACCTGAGCGAACTATTTGGCTGTATTGGGGGAGCCGAGTGAGCGTCGGCAGGTCGATTATTTCCAAATGCCAGCCAAATGCCACTATTTGGGGGCGTCACGTATTGGGGGCAACGTTCGCGAAGAAGGCGCTAACACACGGCTCGCAGAGGGGAGCGTGGGTCACCCGTCAATCAGATTTGTCCAGTTTGACTTTGCTTACTGTTGCAAAAACCTTAACATTCGCCACTTCGCTCAATTTATGCCTCGTCAGGGACGAACATGAACCACCTCACCATCGCCAAAGAAGCCTTAATTGCCCAAGCTCAAGCTGTGACTCAGCTGGCTGATCGCCTGGACGGCGAGTTTCAGAATGCAGTTGAGCTGATCCTTGGCTGTAAAGGTCGCACCGTTGTTTGTGGTATGGGCAAATCGGGCCTGATTGGCCAGAAAATGGTCGCCACTTTCGCGTCAACTGGCACTCCCAGTTTCTTTCTGCACCCAGCTGAAGCCTTCCACGGCGATCTGGGTATGCTCAAGCCCATCGATGTACTGATTTTGATTAGCTACAGCGGCGAAACCGATGAACTCATCAAGCTGATTCCAAGCCTCAAATCCTTCGGCAATCAGATCATCGCAATGACCGGAAACGGCCAGTCCACTCTGGCGAAACATGCTGACATTTGGCTCGATATTTCCGTTGAGCGCGAGGTTTGCCCCAACAATCTTGCCCCGACAACGTCGACATTAGCCACCATGGCCATGGGTGATGCCCTTGCTGTGGCGCTGATTGAAGCGATCCAGTTCAAACCAATGGACTTCGCACGTTACCACCCCGGCGGTAGCCTTGGTCGCAAGCTGCTGACCCGTGTACGTGATGTCATGCACTCGCCCGCCCCGGTTGTTAACCCAACTACCAGCTTCCATGACTGCCTTTTGGTCATGACTCGCAGCCGATTGGGCCTTGCGGTAGTTATGGAAAATGACAAACTGGTCGGTATTGTTACCGATGGCGATTTGCGCCGAGCACTGCTGGATGATGAAACTATTATCCACGCTCCAGTTGGTCAGTTTATGACAGTTGATCCGCACACCATTCAGGAAGATGCTCAGCTTTCTGAAGCCGAGGCCTACATGCGCGATAACAAGATTCGCGCCCTGGCAGTGGCAGATGAAGAAAAGAATGTGGTTGGCGTGGTCGAAATTTTCGACTGAATTGAAAGTGTATAAAAAAGCGCCCCCAAAATTGGGGGCGCTTTTTTAGTGGGTTGACAACAAGCTAAGTGCAGCCTCATTGCCTGGGGCGTTTACTGTGCCATCTTTGCCATAACTTGCGCATAGCCGGAAGCGGTGCCTAGCACTGCTGCATTGCCTTGCGACAGGAGAATAGCATCGGCTAGCTCCCGGAACGCACCGGTGCCGCCGGCAGCTTCCAGCGTTTGGGTCGCCGCAGCTTTCACGTAAGTGGGGGCGTCGGCTACTGCGAAAGACATTCCGCAAGCAGCGAATGCTGGCAAATCAATGCAGTCATCACCAATGCATGCGGTTTGCGCGGGTGTAACGCCCGCTTCAGCCATGAGTTGGTTGCAAGCAGCAAGTTTATCTTTGACGCCAAACTGACATAGTGAAATGCCCAGATCTGCTACTCGCTTACGCAGCGTATCGGAATCTCGCCCAGACAGAACTGCGACGCGGACGCCGTTTTCCTCCAGCAGACGCATACCCATCCCATCCCGAACGTGGAAGCGTTTGAGGCATTCGCCAGTGGCATCATAATAGATGCCGCCGTCAGTCAATACACCATCGACATCGGTAATAACTAAACGAATGTCAGCCAGCGTCGGTTTAGGCGCTTGAGCACGTCCGCTCATTATCGCTCGCACTTGCTCAAGACACTCTGGAGTATCCACGCCTGGGCCGGTAGGTTCGACAACGTATGCCCGAATGGTAAATCCAGCAGCCAATAGCCGGAGCTGCTCGAGTTTCTCGGCATGCTCCATCATCGGCTGGGGCAAACCGGCATATTCGGCCAATACACCACGACGATAGGCATAGACCCCTACGTGTTTCAGATACGTAGCTGTCTCAGCATCCCTTGGGTAGGGAATGGGCGAACGGCTGAAGTACAGTGCATTGCCGTTGCTAGCAAGCACCGCTTTCACCGTATTCGGATTACCAGCTTCATGGCCATCGATAGGGTGGCACAAGGTGCCTACGTTGACGTTCTTGTCAGCGAGCATGCCCGCTGCGAGAATTTCGATATCTGACGGCCGAACGAGTGGTTCGTCACCTTGCAGGTTGATGTAGATGTCAGCATCAACCTGGCTCATTACCTCCGCCAGCCGATCAGTACCCGATGGGTGATCCGGTGATGTCATCACGCATTGGCCGCCAAATGCTTGTACGGCGCGCGCAACCCGGTCGTCATCAGTCGCGACAACGACTACATGAGCGTTCGCAACCTGCAGAGCACGCTCGTAAACGTGCTGCACCATCGGTTTACCTGCAATATCTGCAAGTGGCTTGCCGGGCAGGCGGGTGGAGCCATAGCGTGCAGGTATGACAATCGCGACCCGTTGTTCTGAACTTCCCATGGTCCCAGTCCTTATTTGCTCAATACAAATTACGAAATGGCCAGTTGTGGGAAGGACTTGACCAGGTCGTCCAAGGCTTTGATCTGCGCCAGGAATGGCTCGAGTTTGTCCAGTGGCAGGGCACTCGGGCCGTCGCATTTGGCTTGGTCAGGGTTTGGGTGAGCTTCCAGGAACAAACCAGCGAGGCCTACAGCCATGCCCGCGCGAGCAAGATCAACGACCTGTTCGCGACGACCGCCAGAAGCCGCGCCGGAAGGGTCACGGTTTTGTAGGGCATGCGTGACATCGAAGATGATCGGCAGGTTGTCACAAGTGCGTTTCATGACGCCAAAGCCCAACATGTCCACAACCAAGTTGTCATAACCCATGCAAGAGCCCCGATCGCACAAGATCAATTGGTCGTTACCAGCTTCCTTGAACTTGTGCACAATGTTTTGCATCTGGGAAGGGCTCAAGAACTGAGGCTTCTTGATGTTGACCGGTTTGCCAGTTTTTGCCAGAGCAGTGACGAGATCCGTTTGACGGGCCAAGAATGCCGGCAGTTGCAGCACATCGGCGACTTCCGCCACCGGGGCGCACTGGTAGATCTCGTGAACGTCGGTGATCACCGGAACGCCGAATTCTGCTTTGACTTTTTCAAAGATGCGAAGGCCTTCCTCCATTCCAGGGCCGCGGTAGGAGTGGATGGACGACCGGTTGGCTTTGTCGAAGCTGGCTTTGAATACGTAAGGGATACCTAGCTTCTCGGTGACGCGAACGTATTCAGCGCAGGCGGTGAGGGCAAGGTCCGCAGACTCAAGTACGTTGATGCCGCCGAACAGAACGAATGGGGCGGAGTTGGAGCACTCTATAGTTGGACAGATTTTGATCATGGATTCGATTTCTTTTACCCAGCGGCATTTAGCTACCTTGCGAGATGCCAGCGTGTGAGATGGAGAACGAGACGAACGAGTCAGCCCGCGGCGGAATTCAAATAATAACACTGCACATAGTGGTTGTTCAATCTGATATCTAGAGCTAGTCGCATGCTCAGACTAAATGCGGACTGGGCTGGTTTCAGGGAATGCCGTAGTAGTGATAGAGCAAGACTTCATGCGCGGCCTCCTGCGGTAAAAGAACTATTCAAATGCCCTCAGTAATATGTTCGGTGCACTAGTTACATACGGACGGCCGGTTATTTTCAAGTCTATTCCCTCTAGTTGGTGAGCCATCGGGTTTGTTCAGGCGAGAAAATGGTTCGAGCGTAAATTCTTGGGCTGGATCGTAAAAGTTGTTAGTGACTTGATTGTTGTCACCCTCAATGCGCACGCCGAGCGTGCCTCCGCAAAACTTATTGCCTGTGACTTTATTGAAATCAGCGTAGTCCCGGAAGAATTTGCCTTGATCATCAAGTGGCTCGGCCGTGCAATTCCAACTAGAAAGATCTCTGCTTTGGCGAGACGCAAGCCAAACGCCGACAGGCTCATTGCTGAAAGTATTTTCCTTTATTACATTGTAATTACTGGGGCTCCATGAAGAAGTTGTGTAAAATTTTCCGCATTTTGTGTAAAGAAAAATTCCACCTGCGCCATTTGCTATGAAAGAGTTATTGTGAATGCTGTTGTGTGAAGAGGTGTCTATAGCTAATCCTTCTCGTCGATTAGCTTTCTTGGAATTATGACCATTCTGGGTGATAGTATTATAAGCTATTTCTATGTTTTTCGTATTCTGGCTGAGATAGATGCCAGCCTCTTTCGATGACTCGATGTGAGAATTCGTCAGTGAGGAGTTATGTACATATGCATAAAAATACACCGCGCCAGATCCACTATTTGTTATAACAAGATTGTTTAGTGTGATTTTATTTGGGGCAATTGCGTAAAGTTTAGATGCGTCATGATTTAATTTGTCAGGTGCTATTCCGCTTTTGATCTCAATAGAATTACGTTTGTAGTTATTAAGTGCGCAATTCTTGATTGTGATATTAGAGATTTGGCGCCCCTTGCCTGTCACCACTATTCCAGAATTGAACTTGTGCATCCCGTCAAATTTGGCGCCTCTGCAATCGAGTGTAAAGTCGCTCTTGCTAATTTGAAATGTGCCGCTATACGTGCAGTTTGAGTCAAGTAGCACTTCGGATTGATAGTTGTCGAGAATAGGAAGTGTGCAGAGTTGGTTGGCCGCAAACGGTCGCTCAGCGGCGGTCGCAGAGGGTGCTAGAGCGTACGTAAGTAGTATGGCGAGCAGTAATTTCATTTAGAATCTCGAAAGTTGGGGTGGCTATATTTAGAATAATGAACTCTCAAGTTGCTTCTTTTTGCTTCCGGGTGGACAGAACACAGCATTTCGTACCAGTGGTAATTCATGAAGATTTACAATATTGGCACTTTGGATGACTTCTTGTTGTCTGCGGTAATATTCCAGCGCATTTTGATCGAGAAACCATTGGTCCAAATCATTCTGAAATACTACTCGGCAGTAATTTGAGACCGTATGTATCATCTCGCGACCTGCAGGAGAATTTGAAAAATAAATTCGCCCTGCTTGACATTTTTGCCAAGGCAAACGATGTTCTTGTTGCTGAAATGCGCCGTCATACTTAAGAATCGTATTGTCGAAGACGCTGGTTTTAGCAACAAATACTGCATCAATATCCAGCGAGTAGATACCTGTATTAACAATATCCATCAGTACAGGGGCAAGCAGGAAGCGATTGCAGGCATAGTACGTCTTATCTTCAGGCCCATTTGTGTAAATAAAATGAACGCCTGATTTAGCCAGAGCAATGGAGTTCTGTGAAACCCATTGCTTAGCTTCAGAGCAGGGATTGATTATACCGATAACTAAAATCGCTTCAGTGTCACGATTTTGGATAAAGCTATTGATCAACCCTCCGCCAAATTTAGAAAAGTACCCTGAGTCGGCCGATGCTAGAAAACAGATCGGAGCGCCAAGGATTTCGTCCTCCAGCGATTGCAAATCCAATTCAGGCGCTTCGATAGAAGGGGTGATATGGTGATCCAGTTGGTGCACATATGAGTTCACACCTCTGAGCCACGAGCATCCGTCGCCATCAAAAATATATCCATTTTCCGTTACAATGGACTTAGCGCTTAAAATTAAACTGGACGCTTCGTTGTAGAATTTATTTTGATAAGATACCGCACCATCGTAGAGCTTGAAATAGGGGAGGAATTTGGGAGGTAACGAATCTGAGTTACGCAAAGAATCGAACCACTCAATCGATTTCGATGCTAGAGCTGCGAGACCTAGATAATTGAAATCGGCAATCGTGAGCTTGGCGAGTGTGCGTTGGGGGGCGTCCTCGACAATCTGTGCATATTTACCTTCGCGGAAAAGCGTACGCCAAAACTTTATCATTTTAAACCTTACTTTTTGTGACTTCAAGAATTTATCTGTTGCCTACTTCTTGAATTTCTGAAGATGTAATCTTGTATCGTTTGCATGATAATTTTTTTATGGTATCGGAGCTGATTAGTTCTCTGATTGTAGCAATGGCTTTAGTTACGTCGCTAGGATCAAAGTTTGGCACAGTCGATTTTCTAAGGTCGTAATTATACCATTTCAGGTCCATTAAATCTTGAATCGTCGATTCAGTGAAACGCATCCGTATTAGCTTTGCTGGTGTGCCGGCGACTATCGAATAAGGTTCTACATTCTTAGTAATTACCGAACCCGCGCCGATTATTGCACCTGTGCCGATTGTTACTCCGCGCTTCACAGTAACGTTGCGACCAATCCAGACATCGTGGCCTATCAGAACTTTGCCAACGTTAGATTCAAGCGGCGGGTCTCTCATCCAGTCGAGAAATTCCTCGCAGCCTTTAAATGGTCCTTTATTTGCAAAAGAGAAAAGATGTGAGGAGAGTCTGTCCGTGGGATGATTGGTTGGTCCTGAGACAAAATTTGGAGCAATTGAGCAAAATCGCCCAATTTGCGTGTTGTAAATTTCCGAGTCACGGCCGGTATAGGATAGGTAACCAATTGAACAGGTGAATTTAACAATCGCTGCCATACTGCATGGAGATTCTGCTAGCAAGGTGCCTTGAATGTTATTTGGGTTATATTTGATGCCGTGATTTGGGTAGCTAGGCGGCATATCCAGTCCTCAGGTGCACAACATTCATGGAGATGGGAGATGGGCAGTGGCTGTATTGCAGGTCAACGATATGGTTTGTCCATTCTCAAGCTGATCTCCCATAAATTGACTAATTGTTAGGAGAGCCCCTCTCTTCAGGAGGGGCTGTGCTATCGATCACCAACCGCGCTTGGTAATCACGTAATCCACAATGTCCTCGATTTGCGCAATTTTATTTTCTTCTGGGTGGAAGTAGCGACTAAGCTGGATATAAGCAATGTGGAATATTTCTTCAAGGCTTGCTTTACGAGTTCTGCGGACGCAGTTTTGTACATCCTCAGTGAGACCCCATCCTGCATAGAACGGCATGCCATAACACCTTACTTTCTTGCCTGCCATAAGGGCCTCGAAACCCATACCTGAGGTCATCACAAATACTTGATCAACTTGATCAAACAAAGAATAAGGGTTGACATCAAATAAAATCGGATGAACATTGTCTACATATTCTGCGAAAGCCAACTTCTCATTGCTGTAATAGCTCGACTTTCCTCCTTTGATAGCATCAGGGTGTTGTTTGATGATGATGTCATGATCGCTGAATTCACGAAGAGCATCGTTGAGCATCTTCTCAAATAGTGCTTCACTGCCAAGGCCAGACTCTACTGATTGGTCGCCGTAACGTTGATCAATCAACAAGATTTTCTTCTTCCCTGGCGTCCCGATGCAAAGATTTAGCACAGGAGCGTGGTTGTATTTAGAGACGCGACCATCCACTATCTTGTTAATCGCAGCTCTAGACCTTTCAATTTCAGAAGTTGAAAGTTTTGAAGGAGCTTCAATCAATTTTTCAATGCGCGATGGTTTAGTTGCGTCATAGTAAGCGGTAAGATCATCCAGTAATATGGACAAGCCAGGCTCGCGCGATAATCCAATATCAATCGAACGAATGAAACCATCTTCCACGATGACTACTGGTTTTCCCAGATCACGAGCCGTAGATCGTTGACGGCTCTTGTTTACCGAGTCCGTGATGCCCCATTGGAAAAATATATCAACAGCAGTAAGTTTCTGGATGTTAAAGTCTTTGTTAAATGTTGATACGCAGGTGCGAGCATTCAACATTTGAATGAGGTACTTTTGAGTCGTCTCAAATGCATCACCTTTTGATGGGATCGCAATTACATCGAGTTTGTTTCCTGAGAATAAGCGTTCTAATGCCGAGGCGTGGGGAATGATGTCTAATTCTTTTTGAGCAACTTTTCGCAACACATTTTTAATTCGAGCCGCAGAGTTGCCATCAAATTCACCGATGCCGAACATTTCAGCAGCCCAAGTCATTCCATCAGGAGAAGGCGTAAAGCTTGAGTGCAGCAATTTGTTGAGCGCCTCTTCAAGTCCTTCTGAATCAGGGACCGATGGAATTCCCGCCTTCTCCCAGATCTGATCGAACTCTACGTATTTTAGCGATAGTGCCGGCCTGTTAAGTAGAAGGGCTTCAAATAGCATAGTGCTATTAATAGAAGTGGTCAGATCACAGTGATAAATGGCTTCTTCAGGGGAAACAAGATAGCAACTTCCGTCATCAACTGCCACGTACTCGGAAGCGGCAAGTTCTCTCCGGAAGTCAGCTGTAAGAATATCCGCTTTGTTTGGAGGAAGACGGATTAAAAGCTGGTGGTCAAATTTTATGCAATACTTATACAGGTCAAGGATAGCTGCGCGTTGCGAAAGTTGCGCTTGTTTTTTATCAAGCTGTGAGTCTAGGGGTTGCGACGCAAACAAAATTGTTTTTCTTTCTGCAGAAAGACCAAAAATTTTGCTAAATTGGCTTTTGGATAGTTGGGCGCGGTAAGTTACATGGCTGTCGAATTTAGGAGCTCCAACGGTAATGAACCGCTCTTGAGGATAGCCGCGTTCTACAAATATTTGCTTTTGCAAATCTCCCCAACCAAGAATTAGGTCAGCTTTGGGGACTGAAGCGGAAGATGCCACATCCCAATAGTATTTATTTCTGTCCACAAATACCGATTCATGTGGCACAAGTATAGTCGGAATCTGAAGCTCATCCGCAACGCTCGAAATTATTCGCATTACTGGGGACCAGTCAAATGTAAATACTAATGCGGATATTTTGTTCTTTATTGGGACGAGTCGGTTGAGCAACATTCTCCGGTATAAGGTCGGATTTTTATTGCTGAACTCCAGAACACTTAGTCTGATAGGATTGTGTTCAATACCATCAACATAATCAAAAGGAGCCATTGCGTAGTCTGAATCGCTCCTAATTTTTTCAATCAGAGCGTCGCCGTGTCCTGCAATCCAAGGCACATACAGGAAAATCGGAAGCGGGCTTTCCAACGCAGCTTTGAGCTCCGCACCAGGTTTAGCCCTGAACCATGCTGGAATCGAATCTAGCGAAACAGCTGCCACAGCGGTTTTTGATGGAGTGGCTTGGGTTTTTCCTACCGCAGCTGTCGAGGCCGATTTAACTGTCGTAGTGCTTTTCACAGTTGGTGCAGTTTTCGAACCAAGCATAGGCTTCTTCCCATCACTAGAAGCCCCTGCTAGTTTCTTAGCTGCTGGTTTGGCTGCGACTTTTGCTTTTGAAGCGGCTGTCCCGGGTTTCATGAAGAAGCTCGCAACAGAAGCCGTTTTCGCTGAAGTGCTTGGACGTAGTTTCAGAATATTTTGGATCACATCCTCAATTTGAATAGATTTACCAGTATCTGGATCGTAGTATTTTGAATAGAGGATGTAAGCGGCCGCAAATATCTCTTCAACAGTTCGCTGCTTAACTCTTCGATTTACTGGCTGCCGATCATCGGTTACACCCCAGCCGGAATAGAAGGGTGCGCCAACAGTAGTTACTCTGATTCCACGGAAAAGCGCTTCAAATCCTGACAAAGAAGTGATTGTGTAAACATGATCCACCTCATGAAATGCCTGAGCCAACGGAAAGTCCTTGATCAAAACCTTTGCTATGTGAGCCACATCAGACGGTTGAGACGCGTATGGTCGATTTCCGGACAGTACATCTGGGTGCGGTTTGTAAAATATCTCAGCGTTTGGGTTTTCTTTAACTGCTAGACGTACAAGGTCATTGTTGGTAAAGCTCACTTCGCACCCAAACTTGATAGATGCGTCATCCTCTACTTGGCCAATAACCAAAATTCTCTTTTTAAGCTTCTCTCCATATACAGACGCGATGTCAATATCGGTGGAGTTGTTGTATTTGCTAATACCGCTAGAGATGATTTGCTGAATGGCACTCTTCGCACGTTGGACTATCTGCGGATTTTTAGAAAAATCATAAGTGTTTAATATGTCTTCAAGTTCTGAGCTTTGTTGCGCGTTGAAGTAGGGCGTTTTCGAGTCTAAGGTTAATGACATTGCGGGTGACTTCTGCGCTCCTAGTTTGATGGAGCGAATAAAGCCATCCTCTACATATATGACCTTGATCTTGTGTTTTTGTGAGAAATCTTTAATATGATCGGGCATCTTAAAGCCCCACACGAAGATTTCTGACTTTGAGTTGGATTTAATCTTATTTGCCCAGCGTTCATTGAACTCGGCTTCTGTGATGTTTTTATCCAGGAAGTGGAGGTTGCGCTCTGGGAAGTATTTGCGCAGGTATAATTTCCAGGTGCTGAAGCCTACGACAAACGTTGGTGTTCCAAGAAGTTTGGATTTTGTGGAGAGCAAAAATTTTGCAATCTTGCTAGGCTGGTGCTGAATCGAAAGGCTGGTCATGTCAGGTCATTCTCCAATAAAAAATGGGTTTGCGTTAGAGTCCGTTAACTGTGCGACCTAAAACCAAGGTCTGAACTATTGGAGATATAATCTTTTGCGCCTCATACACCGCCGCATTGGTTACGTAAATTGTATCGTCTGGCTTGACCGCAATCTGTTTTGCGTAGAAAATTGCGGCAGGATCACGCATGTCCAAATGCAGCACAGTTGCTTTAGGTTTACCCTGCTGAGGAATAGTTGCCAAGCGGAAAATAAATACACCGCTGGGATTGGCATTGCTTTCCTTCATTCCTCCTACAGCGCCTAAGGCGTCTAAAAGTGATGTATTTTTTGCAGGAAGATCATGAAGACCTGGCGAGCCTATGGCGCCCATCGCTACAAACCGCCGATGCGCACGCTCAACTACTACTTCAGAATTGGGTTGTAATGCCATATTGCGGCCACTGAGCACTTCATCGTAAGTGAAATGTTGAAGAGTGCTTCCATTGCGGACTGTGACGTCGACTAGATGAGGCTCTAACACCGGCCCGCCAGCTTGGTTTACGGCATCCAGCAAAGTAAGCGGACCTTGAAGAGTTGAGAAGCGACCAGGAGATTTGACGGCCCCTGCGACCAATACTGAGCCCGAAAGGTCACCGATCTGCTCAATATGCACTTGGACGTCAGATGTTATGCCGTGAAGCTTTCGTTTGATCAAGTTCTCCACTTCAATCAAGGACATGCCAGCGACGAAGACTTGGCCCACATATGGAAGTGAAATTAGTCCCTTGTTATCTACCCTAGCTTTTAAGCGGGTGCCTCCGCTACTCAAAGGTGCGAATAATCCGCTCCCTTCGGGTGCATTGTCTGCGATTAAAAACTCAAGAACGTCACCACCTAGCAGGCGGGACTCTTGAAGTTTGGGACTGGTAATCGCTGCCAGTGGTGGCTCCGAGGCACTTGGCATGAAAGCTCCGATTGTTTTAGGATTAATATCCACCAAATCATAATCGGATTTTTTGCTCTCTATCGAACCCTTATACGGACCTGCTCCAGAGAGGGTGCCGCTACAGCCTGCTAATGTAAGGGCGACCAAAATCCCAGAGAGCGCAGAGCGGAATTCGAATGTGTACTTAAGTCTGTCAAAAGAGTTAATCACGATGATCCTCGATCGAAGCAATAATAAAGCGCGCAATTCCGTAAAGCATCAGCAGCGCGATAGCAATAGTGATCAGATTATACCAGCGCTCTGGGTAGATAGCCCTGTCTGGAGAATTCGGGCTGACGACTGTAACCAAGGTTCGTATCTTCTTATAACTCTCAATTCGCGCGTGCTCTAGAGCTTGAACCGCTGATTTATAAGATTGCTCAGCGATTCCTGCATCTAGCGTAAGTTGTTGGAACTTCGATGCAATTACGTTAAGTTGATCACCAGTGGGTTCGGATACGAGGTGTTTTTTCTCGGAGGTAAGCTGTGCGTTTATGGAGTTTAGCTTTTGCTTTTGCTGGCGAACTTGAGGGGCGTCCGCTCGAAGCTTGTAAAGCATTTCCGTTAAAGCAGCTTGCTGCACGGAGTACTCGCTTTCTAGAGATGCAATGATCGTGGCACGGCTCTGGGCGCTTGTTTGACCATCCAGTACTTTGTTGTGGTTCTGGAATTTGATTAGCTCATTTTTACGAGTTTCGTAATTGTTTCGTGCTTTTTCCAGTTCACCCTCCGAAAACTTCATTTGCTCGCGTGCAATGCTATGAGAAACTTCGTTCACAAAGTCCTCGCTAGCGCTTAATATTTCTTTAAGCATCGCTTGAGCGAGTTGAGGTTCAAAGGCTTGGACATTAACTTCTAATAGTCCAGTAGTCTCATCGAAGTGAGCTGTCACTATGCGCTGATAGTATTCGAGAATATCCTCGCGCGCATCAGTCTTTTCAACTCTAAAAAAAAGATCGCCACGCTGCTTTGAGTATTGTTCAATCCACTTCAGGCGATCTTCTAATAGAAGCATCATATCCATAGACATTACATATTCTCGAAGATACAACGTTTCTTCCCGAGAGGCGGGACTTGCTCCAGTGAGCAACGTGCTGAGCCCGCTTACTTGAGAGGATGTGTTGCTTTCTTCCCGGACTACCACTTGGGCAGTACTTACATATCGATCTACGGCAAAAAAACCATAGTAGATAAGAGCAACTATAAGTGGGGTGACAAAAGTCAGGGCAAAAAGAACCCATCCTTTCAGGTTTTTCTTGTTTCTCATGAGTTTAAATAGCCTTAATAGATGCTGGGTCTTCAAGATTTGTATGCTTTTATGCCTTCAGCAACGTCATCATAAATTTGAACTGTCCCGTCTCGTACCAGTAGTACTGTGTCGCATAACTTTTTAATGTCTGACATCGAATGGGAAACCAAGACTACTTTCGATTTTTGAAGACGCTCTTCAAAAACAGCTGAACACTTATTCTTGAAATGTGCATCTCCGACTGCCATTACCTCGTCAATGAGATAATAATCAAAATCAAACGCCATACTTAAACCAAAGGCCAGGCGGGAGCGCATTCCTGATGAGTAGGTCTTTACAGGTTCGTCGATCCAGTTTCCGAGTTCAGCGAAATCGCAAACGTATCGAAGCTTCTGGCGCATTGCTTCCCCCTCAGCGCCGTATACCCTGCAAACAAACTTTATGTTGTCACGACCGCTCATGCTGCCCTGAAAACCACCTGACAATCCAACCGGCCATGAAATGCTTTGGTCAGTAGATATCGTGCCGCTATCTGGTATGTCAGCTCCCCCAAGCAGTCGCATCAGTGTGGATTTGCCTGCCCCATTGCGGCCAATCAACCCAATGTTTTTCCCAGGAGGGATAGATAGAGATAGGTTTCGAAATATATATCGCCGACCTTTAGGCGTTAAATATGACTTAGTCATATTTTTAATATCGAACATTAGCGTCCTCTCAGCCGTTCTTACTTGAAACTAGGTGAAGGCGACGTGCACGGTATGCGCCAAGGCCAATAAACAGTAGTACTAACGATACACTAATTGGATATTCTGCATTTATACCATCTGCGATTTTATAAAATGGCAGGACATCGCCACGTATTAGTTCTATGATGTGAAGGAATGGGTTGTACAGAAGTACGGGCATGAACGATGCCGGAAGGTATGCGGGCGGCAATAAAATTCCGCTAAGGAAGTATAGGGGGAAATACATCATCTTAATTACAAATCTTGAAGATGGTAGTGCGTGGGCAATCAAAGAAAAAAATATGCCTAGGGAAAATGCGAATACCAGTCCTAACGCAAGCATCAATATCCATTCTAATGGAGAGGATATGGACATATCAAAACCATACCACCAAAAACCTAGTGCTATGATTATGTAAACCATGAAGGCTATTGAAAATTCTACTATTACACGCCCTACGTAGGCATCTAGAGGCTTGATTTGCTTATAAGCAAAGAGTGAACGGTTTTCTCTAGGGCTATCCATTAGGCGAAGCGAGATGTTTCGGAATAGTAAGAAAGGTGCGAGTCCTACAAATACGAAAACAGGGAACTCAACGCCCGCGAGGCTTCGTCCTCTGAGGTATGTATAAATCACGCTGATCACCAACAAGTGGCACAGTGGTTCGAGCAGAATCCACACTGCGCTCAATCGGCTTTTACTCAACCGACTTCGAGCCTCGCGTAGCACGAGGGCAAAAATTACCGATTTCTGAATCTGTATTGATGAACGAGGTTTCAAGAGGGGCACCGCTCGCTGCAGCGACACGCAATGCATGCTGTCTAAATTCAATTTTTTAGAACCGTCTTCCCTGCGGGCGAGCGCTTCCATGTGACCGGAAATCGTAAAGCGAGTAGCTAATGACCGTCAAGCATAGTAGGTTCGGAATCCTCGAACGGTGTTGCGCTGTGTGGGATTCAAGCGATTTTTGCTGTGCTGAAGCTTTGCTTTCCTTGACGGCAAAGCTTCGCTAGTGTATTGGGCGGTTTCGCTCGTTGTGCTTTGGCCCCCTGGTACATGGCCGTGATTGCCTAGGAGCACTCGCAACCGGGCTCCCAAAGAGCAAGTCACGCCGCCACGCCTAAAGATCGGACACAGTTGGCTGCCTACAGAACTGTGGTGTTAACAAGATCAGCCGCTGAAATGCGCTTTCATTGAGTGCTGGTTCTTCTAATGTGCATCAGCGGTCTGATAAGGATTCACTTTTAAGATTAGTTTTTTGTGGGAAAAAATTTTGAAGTGATTTGTATTTTATAGCTTATCCGCTGTGTATTTTATATGTTATGGTGTCGGCCCTGTGTGTTAGTTGGTAGGTCGTGTTTAGAGTGTATTGTTAGGGAGTGAAGATGAAGGTTGCATACGGCAGAATTAAGGTTGCGCTTAAGAAAAATAGAATTTTTTTAGGTGAACAGTCAGTCGATAATTGGTCAAAGCTGTATCAAGATGAAAATTTGATTGAGATCCCAAGCGGGTTCTCAACTGAGCCATATTGTACTTATTTTGGGAAAAATGGCTCAAGGTTGGCTTCAATGGGATCTTTCTCGTATACGCGTTCCGTATTGCCTGCGTTAATCGTATCAGTTGGTCGGTACACCTCTATAGGTAATGGGCTTCAAGTGCTTGGTGACAGGCATCCTCTCGAATGGATATCTACGTCCCCTGCATTTTACGTTCGTGATTCCGGTGTCGCAGACGCGCTAGAGAGGGATTCAGGAACCCGGATTAATATTCATTCTTTTGATAAAGCCAAGAAGCCAATTAAGATTGGAAATGACGTGTGGATCGGTCAGAATGTTACTCTTGCGCAAGGGGTCACAATTGGAGACGGCGCGGTAATTGCTGGAGACTCGCTGGTTGTAAAAGACATTCCACCCTATTGTATAGTAGGGGGAAATCCTGCAGCATTGATTAGGCCAAGGTTCAAGGAGCACATAATTGATGGCCTGATGTCGTTAAAATGGTGGAGGTTCCGGGTCCAAGATATTTCCAGTCTTAATGTTGAAGCGCCGTATATTTTTTGTCAGCAGCTAGGTGAGTTAATTGGTGGTGACAAGATTGTAGAGTTTATTCCAAAAAAATAACCGCTGATAGTTTGTTGCAAGATTAACGTCTATATTAGCGCTCATGGCGCATCAAATAGTGCGCCGTGTCAAACTATCATCACGGCTAGCGAAGATTTTAATAGGAAGGTCGAGCATGGCTGTGTTTTCCTTTCACAGGAGAGGGCTTACTCTGAGTTTCTGTGAATGACTAAAGTGGATCTTTTAGTATCGCTGGTGATGCTGCATGGGGCTTAGGTTTTTGTGGGATCTTAGTCGAGACCAGATAACCATAGTACATCCAAGTACACGTGCTGAGATTTGGCGAGTATGGTTGCGCAGGGCGCACTGCGAGGTCGCTCTGGCGGTTGATCAGCAAGATCCATAAATTTATGGCACCCTGCCAGTGCTCGCTAGTATTTTGGCGAGACTAGCAACGCTCTGGTCAACCTCCCCAGCTCGCCTGCCTAACCGTGAAACCATGAACATCCCTAAATTCAAGAAGTTGTTTATGCCTGATATTTCAGCAGACACAGCCAGCCTCATCCACGCCATAGCCTCTGCCATCGCCGTGATTGCCGCCCTGATCGCCGCCAGTGCCATGATCATTGCCCACATGACCTCGGACGTGAAAAACCAGCATTCCGAAGCCATCGTTTCGCGGGCCTCGCAGGAGGTGACTGTCGTTAACGAATCGGACGTTCAGGCGCAGCTGGAAATCCAGCAGCTCCTGGAGCAGAACGAAGCCTTGAAGGTCGAGCTCGAGCGTGAAAGGGCCGAGCTGGCTAACGAGCGTACCGAGCGCCTGAAGCTGGAGGCCAGCCTCAAGCCGCGAACGCTGACGCCGCAGGCGCATGAGGCATTCAAGGCGTTGGCGGCTGACTTGAAGGCCAAAACACTGGCGCCTGTGGTGCTACTGAACATCCACAAGGATGACAAGGAAGCCGTGCGCTTCGCCAAGGAAATTGCCGTTGCGCTGACCAAGTCGGGGGTGCAGGTGCAGATCAAGCAGTTGCCCCTGCAGAAACACAACAGCGGTACTCAGGTGGTGGTCTATACCGGCGCGGGCAGTGACGAGCTGGAGCAGGCGTTCAAGAGCGCAGAGTTTGCAACCGAAATCAAACGGTCGGCGCAGAGCCCGCGGGTGAAGGTTGATGATGGGGATGCCATTGCCATTTCAGCGTTTATCAGCGTTTATCCACGCACGGTAATCTGAGGGGCGCAGGCCCGCCCTCTACCAGTGCGTTTGCGCAGGTGGGCGCTTGGCGGGTGGGGCGGGTTTTGGTTGGTGTAAGTGCTGCTGGGTTGTTGGTGGCGGTGGTTTTTGGGTTGTCGGGGCGGGCGGATTCGCGGGTGAACCCGCACCTACACTGCCTGGGGCGGCGCTTTTAGTGGCGCTTGTTCTTGGCGATTTCGATGTCGTTCATCAGTGCCTTGGCCATGGCCAGCAGGTAATCGGCTGCGCCCAGCATCTTGTGGTCATCTTCCATATCGCCCTCGCGTACCAGGTGCTTGCAGTAGCCTAGCAGCACGGAGACGTGCTCATACGCATCGTCCACCGGAACGCCGGGTTGCACGCGCAGCAGGTCCAGGGTGGGGTTGCCGGCTTCGAGGAAGGTTTCGATGCCTGCGGTAAGGATGGTGGCTTGGTCGTGGTTTTTCATGGCTGTAGCTCCTGAAAAGTGGAACCGCCACGCGGATCTTTCTCACGGATCAGGGTGGCAGTCGTACACGGGGTGAGAAACCGAGGGAGCTACAAAGCCCGGCCAGACCGTAGTCTGCCCGTGTACGACTGCCATTACAGTCAAGCCAGATAACTCGCGTCGGGTTCTCACACCCGGTCACCAAATCGGCAACCCGGTGAAGTTATCCCTGGGGCATTTCCCCGGCTATTCAGCTGCGTCTGACCGGGGCGTAGGATAGTTCGCTTGTTGCCCAAAGCTGAAGAGGCGGGGAAGCGTTTCAGGAAAGTCTGACGTGTCAGCCTGCACGCGCACCTCACTTTGCGGTGGCGTTGGTGAGGGCGACGGAGTCAGGATTCGACCGTGATAGTGCCGTCTGCATCAATCATCAAAACCGCCATTTTCCATTCGGTGACGTTATCCACGGGTGGAGTCGCCAAGATTCGGTGATTGCCGAGCAAGATGCGTCCGCACAGGTGCGCTGCTGGGAGGTAGCCTTTTTTTGAGTAGTTACGCACTATAACTTCGTATCGCCGCGACGTTAGTTGGTAGATATCAATCGTCTCTTTACCAGGCCCTGTGTGCACATCCCGCTGTAGCACCGCGTAGTGCGGGGCACCCATACTGCCTTTGTTCATGTAATTGATCTCGACAGATTGGCTGGTCCCATCGGGATCGAAGGCCAGGGCAAGGTCGATGTCTTGTAACGCGGCGTCCCATTCCACCTCCACCGACAACAGTGGCGCGGTCAGGCTTCCGGTGCTTGGGGGATTGGCGCTTGCCTGGGGGCTGGGTGAAGGAACCGACGGCGCCCTGGCGGGCGTTGAGAACAGCGCAGTTTGTAGAAAGGCTTGCAGTTGGGCCGGCGTGCCTGGCGTGGCATCGCCGATGAAGCGTGCGCGGTTTTGAACTTCAGGTTCCACCGCGCTCAATAATTTGGGTTCTTCCACGGGGCCGTGGTTCACCACCAATACAGTGGCGTAGCGGCAACTGCGTGCATAATCGCTGGCGGCGGTAGCGAAGTTGTTCACATTTTGTTGGAGGTAATGCTTGCATTCAACCACCAGGTAGGTGGCGTCATTGGGGGTGGCGGTACCGCCTTCCCGCAACACCCTGAAGTCTGGCTGAATGGCGCGCTTGCGCTTGGTGCTGGTACCTACCAGGTCGCTGCGTACCTCGCATTTGATTGCGAACTGCTCGCCGTTGTACGCGTAGGTGGCCAACGCGCTTCCACCAAAGGCGAACGACAGCACCTTGCCGTGCGTGTGGAAGGTGAGCTGGCTTGCATGGGTTTTGGCTACGTTGAGCAGCCGTGTGCCAACCCAAACCGAATACAGCTCGTGGCGCCGTTTCCAGGTTGGCAGGTTCAGTAGGTCGAGCAATTGCTTGTAGGTTTCGTCGACCCACTGTTGCCTGGTCGGGATCAACGCCACGGCCTCATTCAGCGTGGCCAGTAGTGTGGTTTGCTCAGAAGGCGCGATGCTTGCGCGGTGTTTGATGAAGTTGATGCTATCGACGATTTCTACGTCCCAGTAATCAGTCGCGGCGGCGGCTCTGGAAATAGCTTGCTTCTCTTCCTCGCTGAAATCTTGCCAACGTCCTTCTGGCCTTATACGGCTGTAATTAGCCTTTCGCGACTCACCATAGACGCGGCACAGTTGAAGGAAGTCTGCCACCATCGTTTCCAGCGCAAGCAATGGGGCACGGAACAGTGCCGGAGCAGGTGTGGCATCGACCTGGGGTGTGAGCGGAAGGCGATCGTCGCGGTCGCCCAGGCTGGGGTAATCCAGGGTGCGGAGAATGCTGTAGATCTCACTGCGTTGTTCTTGCGACAGCGATACAAAGCGGCTGACACATACTCTACGGGTACGCTCTTCATCTACCCGGAACTGTTCCAAGGTCTGCTTCAGGTGGCTATCGGTCACCGCGTCATAGCTGAAGTCGATAGTCAGGTTGCGCTCGCCCAAGGTGGCTTCGGCCATGGCCAGCGTGTCGAGAATCTCGCCCATCATCGCCGCAAAACCTTTCTGGGATTCCAGCACGGCCACCAGCAAGCGTTCTACCGTTACGGCCGGTGCCGCTGCCTGTTGGTCGGCTTTGAGCAGCGCTTTAACGCTAGGGTAGGCCGACGGGGTGCCGTGGGCGGGGTCTAGCTGCCGGAGTACCTCCAACTCCAAGTCGGCATCACGACCGGGTTTTTTCTTCAGGTTCAGCTCTAGGCCCGCATCCTTGACCAGGTGGTTCCATAGCTGGCTGGGTGTGGATTTTTTTCCGCTCGGCATCGCGCATCCTTGGCATTGGCAAATAATCAACGCCTTTAATGCCACAACCTAGCGCGATGTCAATGTGCTATTGCGCGTGATCCCCGCATTTTCGGGGATTGCCGGTCACCCAGGCGCACATGCTGAGGCGGTTGTCTTGGCTTGGCACTGGGCTTCTGGGCGGCTGGTGAAGATGGCCATGGGCTTGTGTGGCGTGCCTTGTGGGAAAACAGCCGGCTAAGGGTGGGCAGGCGCTTGCGCAGATTTAGGCAATTGCCCACACGTCGGTCGGCAGGGCAATGCCTCAGTGAGGACGACGCCTAAGGGGGCTGTGAACTCGGTTTGAGGGTCGGCGGGGTTGATAGGCTTGTTGACGGATCTGGTAACCATTCGCTGCTGGGCGTGGGTGTTTTGCTCCCGGGTTAGTCGCTAGGGTTGTTGGCGCAGCCGAAGGAAACCGGCTGCTGGTAAAAGACCAACCCAAGGAGTGTTCACCATGCGTAACAACGTTCTGTCGTACCTGCTGCTGCCCCTGTTCGCCAGCCTGTCCTTTTCCCTCAGTGCCGCCCCGGCCAATACGGCGGCGGTTGCCGAACCGGTGCCGATCGTCAGCCAGCAGCAGGTGCAGCAGCCGCAACGGCTGGACCTGAACAAGGCCGATGCCCTGACCCTGCAGAAGGAACTGAATGGCATTGGCAAGGCCAAGGCCGAGGCTATTGTGGCCTACCGCGAGGCGAACGGGCCGTTTGCCTCGGTGGATGAATTGCTGGAGATCAAGGGGATAGGCAATGCGCTGCTGGAGCGCAACCGGGACAAGATGATGGTGGAGTAACTGCAGGTGGGGCAGGGGTCATGCCGTAGGCAGGCCCCCGGCCTAATGCCAGTCAGTTAAGTGATTTGGGGCCGCTTTG
>NZ_JBICMS010000113.1:0-17778 GCF_043106615.1 Pseudomonas sp. CJQ_9
TTGTTCGGCGAACCGAAACCGATGGTGGTCTTGCAGCAGATCAGGGTCGGGCGATCGCTCTTGCGGGCGGTTTCGATGGCGGTCTTGATCTCGTCGGCGTCATGGCCGTCGACGTTGCGGATCACCTGCCAGTTGTAGGCTTCGAAGCGCGCAGGGGTGTTGTCGGTGAACCAGCCGTGCACTTCGCCGTCGATGGAGATGCCGTTGTCGTCGTAGAAGGCGACCAGCTTGTTCAGGCCCAGGGTGCCGGCCAGCGAGGCGACTTCATGGGAGATGCCTTCCATCATGCAGCCATCGCCCAGGAACACATAAGTGTTGTGGTCGACGATGGTGTGGCCGTCACGGTTGAACTGGGCAGCCAGCACTTTTTCTGCCAGGGCGAAGCCCACGGCGTTCGCGATACCCTGGCCGAGCGGGCCGGTGGTGGTCTCCACGCCCGGGGTGTAGCCGTATTCCGGGTGGCCCGGGGTGCGGCTGTGCAATTGACGGAAGGCCTTGAGGTCGTCGATCGACAGGTCGTAGCCGGTCAGGTGCAGCAGCGAGTAGATCAGCATCGAGCCGTGGCCGTTGGACAGCACGAAGCGGTCGCGGTCGGCGAAGTGCGGGTTGCTCGGGTTGTGTTTCAGGTAGTCACGCCACAGTACTTCGGCGATATCCGCCATGCCCATGGGGGCACCTGGGTGGCCGCTATTAGCCTTTTGCACGGCATCCATGCTGAGGGCGCGAATGGCGTTGGCACGTTCACGACGGCTGGGCATCGCTGGTCTCCTGGGGGGCTTGTAGAGGTGATGTCACGAAAAAGACGACCATTTTCGCCCACTGGGGGGCTTGGGGCAAACATTTAAGCGCCAAGCGGCCAGCTTTAAGCTACAAGAAAGAAGCACGGGCCGAGCTGGACTGCTCTGGAGCCTGTCGCGTGCAGTTTGAAGGCTGCAACTCATCGCCAATATCAAAACTTTTTGATATTGGCCTTGCTAGGGCACCAATGCCTGACTAGACTGCCCGCCCATGAACCTCCGTGTGCAATCGATCCCCGAGCAATGCGAAACATTGGCCGCCCTGTGCAAGGCCAGTGGCGACGCCTTGCGCCTGAACGTGCTGCGAGCCCTGGCCAACGACTCGTTCGGCGTACTGGAGCTGGCCCAGATCTTCGGCATCGGGCAGTCGGGCATGAGCCACCACCTCAAGGTGCTGGCCCAGGCAGAGCTGGTCGCTACCCGCCGTGAAGGCAATGCCATCTTCTACCGCCGCGCCCTGCCCGATAGCCTGCGACTGGGTGGCCGGCTGCACGCAGCGCTGCTGGAAGAGGTGGACGCCCTGGCCCTGCCGGCCGATGTGCAGGCGCGCATCGCGCAGGTCCAGCAACGCCGCGCGGTCACCAGCCAGGACTTCTTCCTGCGCGTGGAAGAGAAGTTCCGCGCCCAGCAAGACCTGATCGCCGGCCTGCCGCAGTACCGCGAGAGCCTGCTGGCGCTGCTCGACAAGCTGCATTTCGACCCGGCGGCCTGTGCCCTGGAAGTCGGCCCCGGCGACGGTGGTTTTCTGCCCGACCTGGCCCGGCGCTTTGCCCACGTCACTGCGCTGGACAACAGCGCGACCATGCTCGAACTGGCACGCCAGGTGTGCCAGCGCGAGGGGCTCGACAATGTGACCCTGCAGTTGGCCGATGCACTGGGTGCCACGGATGTGGCCGCCGACTGCGTTGTGCTGAACATGGTGCTGCACCACTTCAGCGACCCGGCCCTGGCCTTGCGCCAGTTGGCCAAACGGGTGAAGGCAGGCGGCAGCCTGCTGGTCACCGAGTTGTGCAGCCATGACCAGGGGTGGGCCCGCGAAGCCTGCGGCGATCTGTGGCTTGGCTTTGAACAGGATGACCTGGCCCGCTGGGCCAACGCGGCCGGGCTGGCCCATGCGGACAGCCTGTACGTGGGCTTGCGCAACGGCTTCCAGATCCAGGTCCGGCACTTCCAGCGCACGGCTGGCGACATACACCATCGGTAAATTTCAGGAACCTTCGAGATGAGCGAATACTCCCTTTTCACCTCCGAGTCCGTGTCCGAAGGGCATCCGGACAAGATCGCCGACCAGATTTCGGACGCAGTCCTCGATGCCATCATCGCCCAGGACAAATACGCCCGCGTAGCGTGTGAAACACTGGTCAAGACCGGTGTCGCCATCATCGCCGGCGAGGTCACCACCTCGGCCTGGGTCGACCTGGAAGACCTGGTGCGCAAAGTCATCATCGATATCGGCTACAACAGCTCCGACGTCGGCTTTGACGGCGCGACCTGCGCCGTGATGAACATCATCGGCAAGCAGTCGGTAGACATCGCCCAGGGCGTCGACCGCTCCAAGCCGGAAGACCAGGGTGCCGGCGACCAGGGCCTGATGTTCGGTTATGCCAGCAACGAAACCGAAGTGCTTATGCCAGCGCCTATCTGCTTCTCGCACCGCCTGGTCGAGCGCCAGGCCGAAGCACGCAAGTCCGGCCTGCTGCCATGGCTGCGCCCGGATGCCAAGTCGCAGGTCACCTGCCGCTATGAAAACGGCAAGGTCGCAGGCATCGACGCAGTGGTCCTGTCGACCCAGCACAACCCTGAGGTTTCGCAGAAAGACCTGCAAGAAGCGGTGATGGAGCTGATCGTCAAGCACACCCTGCCTGCCGAACTGCTGCACAAAGGTACCCAGTACCACATCAACCCGACCGGCAACTTCATCATCGGTGGCCCGGTGGGCGACTGCGGCCTGACCGGCCGCAAGATCATCGTCGACTCCTACGGCGGCATGGCGCGTCACGGTGGTGGTGCGTTCTCCGGCAAGGACCCGTCCAAGGTCGACCGCTCCGCCGCCTACGCCGGCCGCTACGTGGCCAAGAACATCGTCGCCGCCGGCCTGGCCGAGCGTTGCGAGATCCAGGTGTCGTACGCCATTGGCGTGGCCCAACCGACCTCCATTTCGATCAACACCTTCGGTACCGGCAAGGTCTCCGACGAGAAGATCATCCAGCTGGTGCGCGAGTGCTTCGACCTGCGCCCGTACGCCATCACCACCATGCTGGACCTGCTGCACCCGATGTACCAGGAAACCGCTGCCTACGGCCACTTCGGCCGTACCCCACAGCAGAAGACTGTCGGCGACGACACCTTCACCACCTTCACCTGGGAGCGTACCGACCGCGCCCAGTCGCTGCGTGACGCTGCTGGCCTGTAAGTTTTCCTGTAGCGCTGGACGAAAGCCCCTGCCGAGCGATCGGCAGGGGCTTTTTCATGACATATCGACTCACAATCGCTTACCGGCAATGCCCGCCAGCTTGCCTACGCTGAGGGGCCAACCCGCCATGCAAGGATGCAGGCCATGCCGCTCATGTTGTTCATCACCCTGCTGGGGGTGCTTGCCGCGCCACTGGCGCACGCCAGCTCTTGCCCCGGCTGGAACCCCCAGCAAGTCGCCAGCGAGGTTGCTCAACTGCGAGAAACCGTTGGCAGTTGGGACGACCACTACCATCGCCAAGGCATTGCCTTGGTACCTGATGAGCTTTACGACCAGAGCCGCCAACGCCTCGCGCAGTTGCAGCAGTGCTTCGGCCTGGCCGGCGGCCCTGCGCCCCTGGCCAACGCTGGCGGCCCGGTACCCCACCCCATCCCCCACACGGGCGTCGACAAGCTGCCCGACCGCCACGCCGTGCAGCGCTGGCTGGCCGGCAAGGCCGATGTCTGGGTCCAGCCCAAGGTCGATGGCGTGGCGGTGTCGCTCATTTACCGACAGGGCCGCCTGGTGCAGCTGATCAGCCGGGGCGACGGCGCCCAAGGGCACGACTGGAGCCGGCACATCCCCCAGCTGGGTAGCATCACCCGCCAGTTGCCACAGGCCATTGACCTGCAGTTGCAGGGTGAGCTGTACCTGCGCCTGAACGCGCATGTTCAGGCCCAGGCGGGCGGCGCCAAGGCGCGCGGCACCGTGGCCGGTTTGCTCGCCCGCAAGCGCCTGAGCAGCGAACAAGGCAAGGCTGTGGGGCTGTTCGTCTGGGACTGGCCGCAAGGCCCCGAGCAACAGGCCGAACGCCTCGCGCAGCTGGCACAGCTGGGCTTTGCCGACAGCCAGCGCTACAGCGTTGCCATCAATACGCTGGATGAGGCGGCCCATTGGCGTGAACACTGGTACCACGCTGCCCTGCCCTTCGCCAGCGATGGTGTGGTGCTGCGCCAGGGTAGCCGGCCACCCGCTGAACGGTGGCAGGCCAAGGCACCGTACTGGATCGCCGCCTGGAAATACCCGTACATGCAAGCATTGGCCGAGGTTCGCGACGTGCGTTTTCGGGTCGGTCGTACCGGGCGGGTCACGCCCGTGCTGCACCTGCTGCCAGTAACACTCGACAACCGACGGGTCACGCAAGTGAGCATGGGTTCGCTGGCGCGCTGGCACAGCCTGGACATTCGCCCGGGGGACCAGGTGGCGGTGAGCTTGGCCGGGCTGACCATTCCGCGCCTGGAGCAGGTGGTACACCGCGCTGTCGAGCGCGTGCCGGTATCGGCACCGGCAGCCGGCCAGTATCACGCCCACAGTTGCTGGCAGGCCAGCGTGGGCTGTGAAGAACAGTTCATTGCCCGCCTGGCGTGGCTGAGCGGCAAGCAGGGCCTGGCCCTGCCGCGTATCGGGCCGGGTACCTGGCGCCGGCTGGTCGCAGCCGGGCTGGCAACCTCGCTCACTGACTGGCTGCAACTGGATGCCACACAGCTGAGCCAGGTTGCAGGAATCAGTGAGCGAACGGCAGCTCAGTTGCGCAGCAGTTTCGACGATGCCCGCACCCGGTCGTTTGACCAGTGGCTGCGGGGGCTGGGCGCTCCCCTACCCAATGGCATGCAGCTTACCGGCGACTGGCAAGCGCTGGCGGCCCGCACGGCTGACACCTGGCAGGCATTACCCGGCATTGGCGAAAAGCGCGCACGTCAACTGGTGGATTTTTTTGCAGCCGCCGACGTTCAAGCCCTGGCAACACAGCTGGGCGAGCACGGTATCGAAGGCTTTGCGCGCCCTAGGCAATGATTTTTTACCAATTAACCTGTAGGAAATTCCTGAGATTCAAGCGGAAATACCCGGCAAGGGTTCCTAAAAGGGCAAAACCAAGGCAGGATTTCACCCTAAATTTTTTGCTGCCCCGCCCCGTCCAGGAGGCTTTTCATGAAACGTATTTCGACCCTTTTCCTGCTCGCGACCGTTGCGCTGGCTGCAGGCGCCGCCCAGGCTGCCCAGCCGGATGCCGGCCTGACTGGCTGCGCCGCCAAGCGCAGCGCCATCGAGAACCAGCTGAAGATTGCCCGTGACCACGGCAACAGTGACCAGGTCGCAGGCTTGGAAGCAGCGCTGCGCGGGGTCGACAACTGCACCGACGCCAGCCTGCGCAAGGAACGCGAGCAAAAAGTGCTCGACGCCCGTCATGAAGTGGCGCAGCGCGAAAAAGACCTGAAGAAGGCCGAGAAAAAGGGCGACGCCGAGAAGATCAACAAGCGCAAGGACAAACTCGCCGAGTCGCGCAAAGAGCTGCAGGAAGCAGTAGACGATCTCGATCGCTAAGGCATTTGACTTGCAAGCGCGGTCTTTGTGGGAGCGGCCTTGCGTCGCGACAGGGCCGCACAAGGCCCCAGCAATCTATGCGTTACGGCTGAAACCCTGGGGCCGCTGTGCGGCCCTATCGCGACACAAGGCCGCTCCCACAGAAGCACGTGCAAGCCTCAGGTTTGTGCGAACAGCACAGCCATCAATGATTGCGGAACTCGCTATGGCAGGCTTTGCAGGCCGCCTCGGCCTTGTCCATCGGCGCTTTCAGCTGCGCAGGGTCCAGCGGCTGCGTGCGGGTCACATCGACCAGTTCGCCGGTCGCGCCTTCCAATTGCCTGGCCAGCTCATGGAACCGCGCCTGGCGCTCCCACACTTCGGCACGGGCACTGCTGTCACCGCCATCGCGTACCTGCGGGAAATGCTGCCACGGCTGGTGCGAAAGGGTGTCCAGTTGCAGCGCACCGCCGGCAAACTTCACCCCGTCGAACGGCAGCCGGCCACGCAACATGCCGCCCAGGTCTTCGCTGGTCTTGAGCATGTCCTTGAAAATGACCTTGCGCTTGCCCAGCGGCGAGTTGGGGTCAACCCGCTCGCAACCACTCAAGGCTGCACCCAGGGCCATTGCTGCCAGCACTACAATGGTCAATCGCTTCAACATGACGCTCACTTCGGCCTGCGAAAAGGGGCGGCCAGTATCGCTGCCCCGCAGCCAAACACCAATAGCCACATAAAAAACAGGGGCGAATCTTCATGTTCGCCCACCACAGGAATGCACACATGAAATCTGCCCTGCGCCACCTGGCCTGGACATTCCCGGTACTGGCCCTGCTGGCTGGCTGCAATGGCGGCGAGAGCGCCAAACCCGAGCCGCATGCGGTAGCCACCTACGCCCCCGCCACCTGGAGAGACCTGCCCGCAGTCAGTGACGAAGACTTGCTGGCCGGGTTCTACGCCTGGCGCAGCGGTTGCGAAAAACTCAAGCGCGACCCGGTCTGGGCCGCGACCTGCGAAGCGGCGGGTAGCGCCCAGGCCAGTGCCGCGCAGGTGCGCACCTTCCTGGAGCAGAACCTGGAGGTCTACGGCCTGCGCTCGGCCGAGAACAACGCCAACGGCCTGATCACCGGCTACTACGAACCGGTCTACCCCGGCAGCCTGAGCCCATCGAAAACCAACCATGTGGCGGTTTACGGCGTGCCCGAGGACATGATCGTCGTCGACCTGGCCAGCGTGTACCCCGAACTCAAGGGCAAGCGCTTGCGTGGCCGCCTCGATGGCCGAGTGCTCAAGCCTTACGACACCGCCGAAGTGATCAACCGTGACGGCGTGAAAGCCCCCGTGCTGGCCTGGCTGAGCGACCCGATGGACCTGCAGTTCCTGCAGATCCAGGGCTCAGGCCGGGTCCAGCTGGAAGATGGCCGCCAGCTGCGCCTGGGCTATGCCGATCAGAACGGCCACCCCTACCGGCCGATCGGTCGCTGGCTGGTCGAGCAGGGCCAGCTGAAAAAGGACGAGGTGAGCATGGGCGCCATCCATGCCTGGGCCCAGGCGAACCCCCAGCGTGTCGCGGAGCTGCTTGCCAGCAACCCAAGCTACGTGTTCTTCAGCACCCGCCCGGACAGCAACGAGGGGCCGCGCGGGTCGCTGAACGTACCGCTGACAGCAGGCTACAGCGTGGCCATCGATCGCAAGGTGATTCCCTTGGGTAGCCTCTTGTGGTTGTCCACCACACGCCCCGACGGCTCGCCGGTGGTGCGCCCGGTTGGCGCCCAGGACACGGGCGGCGCCATTGCTGGCGAAGTGCGTGCCGACCTGTTCTGGGGTACCGGGCCCGAGGCCGGCGAGTTGGCGGGGAACATGAAGCAGCAAGGGCAGATCTGGATGCTCTGGCCCAAGGGCCAGCCACTGCCAGAGGTGCCCAATGTTCCTTGACGTTGCGCGGGCAGTGCGGGGGCGGCTTCAGCCGCGCCACAGGGCCCGCACAGGCCTTCAGATGGAAACCACGAAGAACGCCACGATGATCGCCAGCCCGGCCAGCCACACCAGCGAGCGCAAGGCCGCCCAGTCGGCCAGGTAGCAAATGATGTAGAGCAGCCGGCTGGTGATGTACATCACCCCCAGCACATCCTGGGTCACCTGCTCGGCATTGCCGACAATGTCTGCCACCAGCACGGCTGCGGCGAACGCCGGGAATGCCTCATAGCTGTTCTGCTGCGCAGCATGCGCGCGACGTGGCAGCCCGGACAGCGTATCGAGGAAGGCACGCGGGTCATGGTTGTCCCGCATGCCAAAGCGGCCACTGCTGACCTTGGCGATCAAGGCACACAGCGGCGGCAGAAACAGAGCGATCAGGATGCACCACAAAGCGACGGTCATAGGCAGGACTCCTTGTTCAGTCTTAAGGTCAGAGCTTCATTACCAGCATGCCGGCCAGCACCAGCCCGCAAGCTAGGAGTCTTGGGCCGCCAAAAGGTTCTTTGAGGTAGCGCATACCCAGCAACACCACCAGCACCACACTCAATTCCCGCAATGCCGCAGCCTCGGCCACAGAGCCCAGGTGCATGGCCCACAGCACCAGCGCGTAGCTGAACAACACACAGAACCCAACCGCCAGCCCCAGGCGCCACTGGCTGCGCCAGAACGCTACGAACGGCGCACGCCGCGCCACACTGGCTACTAGCGGGAATGGCCAGGCACTGAGCAGGGTCAGCCACACCAGGTAGTCCCACGGCTTGCCCCACAAGCGCACGGCCTGCCCGTCGAACCAGGTGTAGCACCCGATGCACAGGCCGATCAGGGCCACCACCGGTAGGTTCGACCAGGGCAGCCGGTCACCGCCGCCGCCCTGCCACAGCAGGCAGGCCATGCCACAAGGAATCAGCAGGATCCCGATGATCTGCTGCTGGCTCAGCGACTCTCCGGCAAACGCCAGGGTCAAGCCCAGCACCACCAGCGGCGACAACCCGCGCATCAGAGGATAGACCAGGCCCAGGTCACCCACCCGGTAGGCCTGGATCAACAGGTAGCGGTACAGCTGCTCGGCCAGCGCCGAAGCCAGCAACCACGGCCAGATGCTGGCCGGTGGTCGTTGTGCGAACGGCACCGCCAGCACGGCGAAGGCCAACGCCACGCTGTCCATGCTGGCAATGACCAGCAGCCGCTCGCCGCTGAATTTGATCAGGGTGTTCCAGGTCGCGTGCAGCAGCGCGGCGACCAGCACCAGGGATGTTGCCAGCACGTCTTGTTTTCCTTATGGCTTTTCGTGGCTGTGAATATAGAGCGTTCGCGGGCCATTGTGCGGCCAATCGCAAGGCGCCAGAGTGGGAACGTTGCCAACGAATTCGGTCAAAGGCTGTGTCCCGAACCCCTCGCCAGGTCATCAAAGAACTGCCCGAGCCATTCGGGTTACGACTTGGAAGCCACTGTTACAGGATTCGGGATGCTTGAATTAGTTGCCGCGTTTATCTGCCTGACCACCCTCCTCACCTATGTGAACTACCGTTTCATCGGCCTGCCGCCCGCCATCGGCGTGATGGTCACGGCGCTGCTATTTTCGCTGATGCTGCAAGGCCTCAGCCTGATCGGCTTCCCTGGCCTGGAAGAGCGCGTCGAAGGCCTGATGAACCAGATCGACTTCAATGACCTGCTGATGCACTGGATGCTGGCATTTCTGCTGTTTGCCGGCGCCCTGCACGTCAACCTCACCGACCTGCGCAGCTACCGCTGGCCAATTGGGCTACTGGCGACCGTGGGCGTGCTGATTGCCACCGTGGTCATCGGCTACCTGTCGCATTGGGTATTTGCCATGTTCGGCTGGCAGGTTCCGCTGATCTACTGCCTGCTGTTCGGTGCACTGATTTCACCGACCGACCCGATTGCCGTGCTTGGCGCGTTGCGTACGGCCAATGCGCCAAAACCCTTGAAGACCACCATCGTCGGCGAGTCGTTGTTCAACGACGGTACCGCCGTGGTGGTGTTCACCGTGTTACTGGGCATCATCCAGCTGGGCGAAACCCCAAGCATCAGCGACACGGCGGTGCTGTTCGCCCGCGAGGCCATTGGCGGTGTGCTCTTCGGCGGCCTGATCGGCTACGCCACCTACCGCATGATCAAGAGCGTGGAGCAGTACCAGGTCGAGGTCATGCTGACCCTGGCACTGGTGATCGGCGGCTCGGCGATGTGCTACGAGCTGCACGTGTCGGCGCCGATCGCCATGGTGGTGGCGGGCCTGATCATCGGCAACCTGGGGCGCAACCTGGCCATGAACGACATGACCCGCCGCTACATGGACGGTTTCTGGGAGCTGATCGATGACATGCTCAATGCGCTGCTGTTCGCCCTGATCGGCCTGGAACTGTTGCTGCTGCCGTTCAACTGGATGCACCTGGCCGCTGGCGGCGTTCTGGCGCTGGCGGTGCTGCTGTCGCGGTTGCTGACCGTGGCCCCGGCCATCGTGCTACTGCGACGCTGGCGGCCGGTGCCCAAAGGCACAGTGCGGGTACTGACCTGGGGGGGCTTGCGTGGCGGGGTCTCGGTGGCCCTGGCGCTGTCGCTACCCTTGGGCGATGAGCGCGACCTGCTGCTGTCGATCACCTACATCGTGGTGCTGTCGTCGATCCTGGTGCAGGGCTTGAGCATCGGGCGGGTGGTGCGCAAGGTCAGCGCCCAGCCTTGAGAATGCCGGGGCCGCTCTGCGGCCCATCGCCGGCAAGCCAGCTCCCACAGGGATCGCATCTGGGCTGACAGGTGTTTGTCACAAGACATGCAGCGGCGAGCACCTGGCAACCCTGATGCGATCCCTGTGGGAGCTGGCTTGCCAGCGATGGGCTGCAGCGCAGCCCCATACGATCACTCGACGGCAGAGTCCGGGAACTGGTCCTGCACATACTTGATCGCGGTCCGCCCATGGGCCGCCGGCAAGCCATCTTCACCCAGATTGACGAAGACCATCTTATCGACGGTCAGGATGCTCTTGCGGGTGATCTTGTTGCGTACCTCGCATTTGAGGGTGATCGAGGTGCGGCCGAACTCCGTCGCGGTGATGCCCAGCTCGATGATGTCGCCCTGGCGCGAGGCACTGACGAAATTGATTTCCGACATGTACTTGGTCACCACGCGCTGGTTGCCCAACTGCACGATGGCGTAGATCGCCGCCTCTTCGTCGATCCAGCGCAACAGGCTGCCACCGAACAGTGTGCCATTGGGGTTGAGGTCTTCGGGTTTAACCCACTTGCGGGTGTGAAAGTTCATCAGTACTCCTGACCTGCTTGGCTAACGTGTGCCCATGATGGCAGAGCGGCCGCGATCGCTCCATTGCACATCGACTATCGTCGCGATTAATCGACAGAAAACCTTGGGCAAGCCGGCAGGCACAGCTATAATCTGCGCCGTTTCACATGGTTGCCCACAGCGGTGCCATGCCCGCCACCTGTCCGAGGGGCGCTGCAGCAGGCTAGGCCTGTCAGGCTCGGATGGGGCGTTGCTCGCTCTCGCGGGCGCTTAACGCACAACGGCGCCCATTCGCACACTACGAATGGAGGCTCTCATGAGCGCTGCAAACATGCCTGCTGGTTTTACCGATTTCAAAGTTGCCGACATCTCCCTGGCCGCCTGGGGCCGTCGCGAAACCATCATCGCCGAATCGGAAATGCCTGCACTGATGGGCCTGCGTCGCAAGTACCAGGCCGAGCAACCACTCAAGGGCGCGAAGATCCTGGGCTGTATCCACATGACCATCCAGACCGCCGTGCTGATCGAAACCCTGGTAGCCCTGGGTGCCGAAGTACGCTGGTCGTCCTGCAACATCTTCTCCACCCAGGACCAGGCCGCCGCCTCCATCGCCGCTGCCGGTATCCCGGTGTTCGCCTGGAAAGGTGAAACCGAAGAAGAGTACGAGTGGTGCCTGGAGCAGACCATCCTCAAGGATGGCCAGCCATGGGACGCCAACATGGTCCTCGACGACGGTGGCGACCTGACCGAGCTGCTGCACAAGAAGTACCCGCAGGTACTGGACCGCGTGCACGGCGTGACCGAAGAAACCACCACTGGCGTGCACCGCCTGCTGGACATGCTGGCCAAGGGCGAGCTGAAAGTCCCGGCAATCAACGTCAACGACTCGGTCACCAAGAGCAAGAACGACAACAAGTATGGCTGCCGTCACAGCCTGAACGACGCCATCAAGCGTGGTACCGACCACCTGCTGTCGGGCAAGCAGGCGCTGGTGATCGGCTACGGCGACGTGGGCAAGGGTTCGGCGCAGTCGCTGCGCCAGGAAGGCATGATCGTCAAGGTCACCGAAGTCGACCCGATCTGCGCCATGCAGGCCTGCATGGACGGCTTCGAGGTGGTATCGCCGTTCATCGACGGTATCAACGACGGCAGCGAAGCCAGCATCGATAAAGCCCTGCTGGGCAAGATCGACCTGATCGTGACCACCACCGGCAACGTCAATGTCTGCGACGCCAACATGCTCAAGGCCCTGAAGAAGCGTGCCGTGGTGTGCAACATCGGCCACTTCGACAACGAGATCGACACGGCCTTCATGCGCAAGAACTGGGCCTGGGAGGAGGTCAAGCCGCAGGTGCACAAGATCCACCGCACCGGTGCCGGCAGCTTCGACCCGCAGAACGACGACTACCTGATCTTGCTGGCTGAAGGCCGCCTGGTGAACCTGGGCAACGCCACTGGCCACCCAAGCCGCATCATGGACGGTTCGTTCGCCAACCAGGTCCTGGCCCAGATCTTCCTGTTCGAGCAGAAGTTCGCCGACCTGTCGCCCGAGAAGAAGGCCGAGCGCCTGACCGTGGAAGTGCTGCCGAAAAAGCTCGACGAAGAAGTGGCCCTGGAAATGGTCCGCGGCTTCGGCGGCGTGGTCACCCAGCTGACCAAACAGCAAGCCGACTACATCGGCGTTACCGTCGAAGGCCCGTTCAAGCCCCACGCTTACCGCTACTAAGCGGCAGGCTTGGAGCAGCGAGCAGCGAGCAGCAAGTTGCAAGTTGCAAGTTGCAAGTTGCAAGTTGCAAGCAGAAGCAGACCGTGTTGCTGCTGCTTGTAGCTCCAGCCTTTAAAACCTTGAACGATGACCAGCCAGACCGGCCATCACCGATCTGGCTTTTACTTGCAGCTTGAAGCTTGAAGCTTGCAGCTCGCCGCTCGGCGCTTGCCGCTTGCCGCTTGCCGCCAGAGGAACGCCTGATGTCACAAGAACGCCGCTACAGTTTCGAGTTCTTCCCGACCAAGACCGATGCCGGTCACGAAAAGCTGATGGGTGTAGCCCGCCAGCTGGCTGCCTGCAACCCGGACTTCTTTTCCTGCACCTATGGTGCTGGTGGTTCGACCCGCGACCGTACGCTGAACACCGTGCTGCAGCTGGAAAGCGAAGTACAGGTACCGGCCGCGCCGCACCTGTCGTGCGTGGGCGATACCAAGGCCGAACTGCGCGCCCTGCTGGCCGAGTACAAGGCCGCCGGCATCAAGCGCATCGTGGCCTTGCGCGGCGACCTGCCGTCGGGCATGGGCATGGCCTGCGGCGAACTGCGCTACGCCAGCGACCTGGTCGAGTTCATCCGCACGGAAACCGGCGATCACTTCCACCTGGAAGTGGCTGCCTACCCCGAAATGCACCCACAGGCGCGCAACTTCGAGGCCGACCTGGGCAACTTCGTACACAAGGTCAAGGCCGGGGCCGACAGCGCCATCACCCAGTACTTCTTCAACGCCGACAGCTACTTCTACTTTGTCGAGCGCGCGCAGAAGCTGGGCGTGGATATCCCGGTGGTGCCGGGCATCATGCCAATCACCAACTACAGCAAACTGGCACGCTTCTCCGATGCCTGTGGCGCCGAGATTCCGCGCTGGATCCGCAAGCAGCTGGAAGCCTACGGTGATGACACCGCAAGCATCCAGGCTTTCGGCGAAGAAGTCATCACCCGCATGTGCGAACAACTGCTGCAAGGCGGCGCACCGGGCCTGCACTTCTACACCCTGAACCAGGCCGAGGCGAGCCTGGCGCTGTGGAACAACCTCAAGCTGCCGCGCTGAAACTTTTTGGCAATGTCTGCTTAAGAAATGATTAAGGCTTTGGTCATAGACTAAGGCCTTGTTCTTTTTTGGGTTACACAGGTCTTGCCTGCCATGCAGCATCCCCAGCCATCTCGCCCACAGCTCGTCTACCTGGCTTTTGGCCCCGCGACCTATCATCAGGAAGCCTGTTTCAGCATCGTCAGCGCCCTTGCCCAGCTGGGCAGTAGCGCCAGCAGCGTCATGGACATCCAGGTCTACACCGACAACCCGCAACCCTACGCCGGGCTACCGGTCACCACCCATGTACTGGACGAGGCCACGCGCCAAGCCTGGAACGCCCCGCACGGCTACCACTTTCGCAGCAAGCATGTGCTGTTGCGCCAGGTACTGCGCCAGCACCCGCTGGCCGTGCTGATCGACACCGATACCTTTTTCCGCAAGTCACCACTGCAACTGTTCGACCGGGTCGCGCCCGGCAAGCTGCTGTGCAACACCATCGGCCCGCACTATGGGGCAAACCCGAAGTGCCTGCTGTATAAAAACCTGCTGGGCCCTCTGCAGTCCCGCGGCCTGGCCGACTGCCAGATGCCCCTGGTCAACTCCGGGGTGATCGGCCTCACTGCCGCCGACGCGGGCACCCTGGACCGCTCCATCGACCTGATGGACACGCTCTACCCGCTGGCCCGCGAGGCCTACACCCTGGAAGAATTCTGCCTGGCAGTCGCGGCCCATGGTCACCTGCAGCTCGCGGCATGCTCCGACGTCATTCACCATTACTGGAGCCGCAAGGCGCAGTTCCGCGCCAAGATCCAGGCCTGGCTGGCCAAACATGGGCAACATCCACTCAGCCTGGCAGCGCTGGCCGACGTCGCCCTGGTCAACGACCAGCTGCCCCGGCCACCGGCCTTGCACCGCCTGGGCTACAAGGCATTGAGCCTGACCCTTCCGCCCCAGGAACGTCAGTTTGCCCGTGAGTTGCTGTACGGCTGCTACCCCTACGCCAACGAGTTCGACCGCGCCTGCGCGTCGGCCTGGTGGGACAAGGCCCTGGAAAACCTCAATGCCCGCCACGGCCCCACCGACCCCGAGCGCCTGCGCCAGTGCTTGCGCCACCCCGGGCTGCGCTTGTCGCTGGGGGAACGACGCAAGGACATCGAGCATCACCTGCTCAGGTCTTCCCACGCTTGAATGGCCCGGTGCCCTGCCCTCTGGCCTTGCACCGGCCGAGCGCGTAATCTCCCGGCATGCCCAACATCGCCCGGCTGTTCTGGATCCTGCTGCTCGTTTGCCTGAGCCCGTTGGCCCTGGGCGAACGCTTGCGCCTGGTCTCCGACGACTGGGCGCCCTACGTGTACCAGCAGGACGGCCATCCACGCGGCATCGACTACGAAGTGACCAACCTGGTGTTCGCCCGCCTCGGGGTCGAGGTGCAATGGCAATTCCTGCCGTGGAAGCGTTGCCTGGCAATGGTCGAACAAGGCCTGGCCGACGGTATTGTCGATATCTTCCAGACCGAGTCGCGTCAGCCCTACCTGGTCTACGCGCCAGAGCCCATGTCGGAGGTCGAGTTCATCCTGTTCCAGGCCAGTGTGCGCCGCCACGTGGTCAACCAGCTGGAAGACCTGGCCGGGCTAACCGTCGGCACCTCGCCCGGCTACACCTATGGCGCAGCCTTCAGCGGGGCCACCTACTTCAAGCGCGAAGCCGCGCCCACCCACGAAGCCAATTTCGGCAAGCTGATGCTGGGCCGTGTCGACCTGGCGATCACCGACCGCAAGGCTGGCCATTACCTGGCGCAGCAGCTGGGCCTGCAACGGCAGGTCGAGGCGCTGCCACTGGTGGTCAGGCGCCAGCACCAGTACCTGGCCCTGGTGCGCAAGCCGGGCCGCGAGGCACTGGCCGAGGCGTTTGCCGAAGAACTGCGGCGTTTCAAGCAGGAAGCGGCCTATACGGCGATCAGCAACCGCTACACAGGCGACACCGAAAACATTCTCAACGCCGTTGAGCAGCAGGAAAGCAGCACAGCGCGATAGCTCTGTTATACTCGGGCCTTCCCGCCCGGCTCACGCCCGGACGCTCGGCCTCGCAACAGGCATCCCGATCGGCACTGGCGCACCTTCGCGTCCACCCTCCGTTTCCCGGATGTGCAGTGAAAGCCCAGCTGGACCGGACGCGATCGCATCCCGACGATGCCCGTCGCGCCAGGCAGAACATCCCATACGGGCCCAGCCCAAACGAGAACAGGATCGCCCATGTCCTTTGCTTCCCTCGGTCTCTCCGAGGCTCTTGTCCGCGCTATCGAAGCTGCGGGCTATACCCAGCCGACCCCCGTGCAACAGCGGGCCATTCCCGCCGTGTTGCAAGGCCGCGACCTGATGGTTGCCGCCCAGACTGGTACTGGTAAGACCGGCGGCTTTGCCCTGCCGATTCTCGAGCGCCTGTTCCCGGCCGGCCACCCCGACAAGTCGCAGCGCCATGGCCCGCGCCAACCCCGCGTGCTGGTACTGACCCCAACCCGCGAACTGGCCGCCCAGGTGCATGACAGCTTCAAGGTCTATGCCCGCGACTTGCCCCTGGTCAGCGCCTGCATCTTCGGGGGCGTAGGCATGAACCCTCAGATCCAGGCCATCGCCAAGGGTGTCGACGTACTGGTCGCCTGCCCTGGCCGCCTGCTCGACCTGGCCGGCCAAGGCAAGGTCGACCTGGCCCACGTTGAAATCCTCGTCCTGGACGAAGCCGACCGCATGCTCGACATGGGCTTTATCCACGACGTGAAGAAGGTACTTGCCCGCTTGCCGGCCAAGCGTCAGAACCTGCTGTTCTCGGCCACCTTCTCCAAAGACATCACCGACCTCGCCGACAAGCTCCTGCACAACCCGGAGCGCATCGAAGTCACCCCGCCGAACACCACCGTGGAGCGTATCGAGCAACGCGTGTATCGCCTGCCGGCCAGCCACAAGCGTGCCCTGCTGGCGCACCTGATCACCCTCGGTGCCTGGGAACAGGTGCTGGTGTTCACCCGGACCAAGCACGGTGCCAACCGCCTGGCCGAGTACCTGGAAAAGCACGGCCTGACCGCCGCCGCCATCCATGGCAACAAGAGCCAGAACGCTCGTACCAAGGCGCTGGCCGACTTCAAGGCCAACAGCGTCCGGGTACTGGTCGCCACCGACATCGCCGCCCGCGGCCTGGACATCGACCAACTGCCGCACGTGGTCAACTTCGAGCTGCCGAACGTCGAGGAAGACTACGTGCACCGTATCGGCCGTACTGGCCGCGCCGGCCGTTCGGGCGAGGCCATTTCCATGGTCGCCCCGGATGAAGAAAAACTGCTCAAGAGCATCGAGCGCGTCACTCGCCAGCGCATTCCTGATGGCGACCTGATGGGTTTCGACGCCAGCCAGGTAGAAGCTGAAAAGCCTGAAGTACGCGAGCGCCCGCAGAACAACGGCCGCGGTGGCCGTAACCAGCAGGCCCGCGGCGAAGGTGGCAAAGACGCCAATGGCGGCCGCAAGGACAAGGGCAAGGACAAAGGCAAGGCCAAGCAGCAAACAGCTGAAAAGCCCGCCGACAAGGAAAAGAGCGGCGACAGGCAACAGCAGCCGCGTAAGCCGCGTGACAAGAAGCCGCGCCAGCAGCAACAAGCCAGCAGCAGCCCTAGCGTGCCGAAGGTTCCGGCCGACCGTGACCCGGAAGAGTTCCTGGACGACGAGATCGACAACTTCGGTAACCGCGCTGACTACGTCAGCCCCTACCAGGGCAAGAACCAGGGCCGCAATCGTCGCCCGGGTGGCGGTCAGGGCCAGGGCCAAGGCAATGGTCAGCGCAGCAACACCGGTGGTCAGGGCCAGGCCCGTAGCGGCGGCCAGCAGCGCAGCGGCGGTGGCAGCGGCGAAAAACGCCCGCCGCGCGCCAACAACGGTGGCGGTGCCCGTCGTGATGGCGGCGCTGGCCGTGGTCGCCCGGCCCGTGACGATGCTGCCCGGCAGGAGCCAGCCGTGCGCAACCCGCGCCAGGCGGAAAAACAGCCGGTGATCATCCGCAAGGAATCCAAGCTCGACCGTTACCCTACGCCTGAGCAGCTGGATGACCTGCCAAGCCGCCCCCGCGGTGAGCGCCCGGCGCTGCTGACCCGCAAGGGCTAAGCGCCCAGGTAGCAAAAAAAAACGCCGCCCGATGGGCTAATGCCTGTCAGTTAAG
>NZ_JBICMS010000011.1:0-12307 GCF_043106615.1 Pseudomonas sp. CJQ_9
ACCCGCGAAAGGGCCGCAAAGCGGCCCCAGGTTCCTCAGGCCAACTCTTCGGCCTGATCCTCACGCACAACCGCTTTCACCTCATCCAGCCGGCTGATGAACTTCCAGTCCGCCTCGTCGATGTAGATGCCATTCGGCCCGCTGCCACCTTCCAGGTCGATCGCCACCCGCGCCGATACCTGGGGCTTCACGCTTGCCAGAATCGGTACGAAGCCAAGCTGCAGGCTGGTTTCCAGCAGTGCCGCCTGGTTGCGCTCGTCGATGTCGGCCGCTTCGTCCAGGTAGTACGGCAGGCGAATACGACCTGCCAGGTCGCGGTCCATCAGGTGCAGCAACAGGTACATGTTGGTCAGCGCCTTGATGGTCATGGTGGTGCCGTTGGACGCCGCGCCATCGATGTCGGCATGGATGACCGGCTGGCCGTTGACCTTGGTGATCTCGAACGCCAGCTCGAACAGGTCCTTCAAACCCAGTTGGTTGTGGTTGGCCGCCACCAGACGCGCCAGGTACTCCTTGGCCTCTTCGTTCTTGTTGTCCTGCTCGGCGCTCTGGGTCAGGTCGAACACCGACAGGGTTTCGCCTTCCTCGTACTGGCCGGCACTGTGGATGATCTGGTCGATATGCTTGAGCGCTTCCTTGTTCGGCGCCAGCACCACGCGGAAGCTTTCCAGGTTGGATACCTGGCGCTTGTTGATCTCGCGGTTGAACAGCGCCAGCTGGTGCTCAAGGCTGTCGTAGTCGCTGCGGATGTTGCGCAGGGTGCGGGCGATGTCGGTCACCGCCGCGCGGCGGGCCTTGGCCAGGGTCAGGGCTTCGTCGGTGCGGTGCGCATAGGCGTTCACCAGCAATTGCAGACGGCGCTCCATGTCGTCTTCACTGTCGAACTTGGCCACGCCTTTCAGGCGCACCTGGGCATACAGTGCCTCAATCTGGTTATCGACGCGCTGCAGGCTCTGCCAGCTGTCCTGGTAGTCGTTAAGCAACGGCAGCAGGTTGTCCATCGAATCGTCGATGGCTTCCATGAAAGGCTTACCGTAGGGCAGGTCGGCCGGCAGCAGTTGGCGGCGGCGCAGGGCGTCCTCCAGGGTGCGCTGCTTGGACTCGAGGTCGCCGAGCTGGCGGCCGACCAGCTGCAGCTTGGCCGACAGTTGCTGGACGCGTTCGGTGAACGCGTCGCTGGAGCGCTTGCGCTCGTCCTGGGCGGCTTCCAGTTGCGACAGTTGCTCGAGTTTTTCCGGCTCTTCGGCAGCGAGGGTCTGGCTGCGGCGGTAGTCTTCCAGGGCCTTCTGGGCGTCCAGCACTTGCTGATACAGGGTTTCGGTCTGGGCCTTGGAGGCCGAGCGGTCGGCGGCTACGGCCTGCTGGGTCTTGAGCTGTTTCAGCTCCTTCTCCAGGCGCTCTTTCTGGTCGCGCAGGGCGGCGCGGTCGGCCAGGGCCTGCAGGGCCGGTGGGTCTATGTTGGTCAGGTCGATGGCCAGGCCCGGCGCCTCGAAACGCTCGCCCTTGAAGCCGTCGAGCACCGCTTCCAGCGATTTTACCCACAGGTCGCTGTCGTCCAGCTCGATGCCGCGCTCGCCCAATGGCAGGCTGAACAGCGCACCGTTGAACAGGCGCATCAGGCGGTCGACGTCCTGCTGCGAGAACTCTTCGCGCAGGCGCGCATAGCTGTTGTTGTCGGCATGGTCGAGCTGCTGCTTGACCTGCTTCAGGCGCTTTTCCAGGTCGCGCACACGCTCGTCGAGGTCTTCGGCGCTGAACTGCCGCGACTGGGCCAGGGCACCGGCCAGTTCGTCGTGCGCGTCCTTGGCTGCCAGCAATTGCTGCTCCAGCACCTTCACGTCATCGACCAGCGCAAAGCGGTGCTTGAGGACCGACAGCTCACCCAGCCAGCGCTGGATACCGGTGATTTCGCGCTCCAGGCGCATCAGCTCCTGGGTGCCGCCGCGCTGGTCGTTCTGCAGGCGGTCCTGCTCGCCACGGTAGTGCTCGGCCTGGATCACCAGCTCTTCCTTGCGCGCCATGGCGTATTCCTGCCAGGTGCCCAGCAAGGTGTCGAGCACCGGGGAAATGCGGTGCAGCTTGCCGCGCAGGATGTCACGCTGGGCCACGCCACCCGCCAGCGCCTCGACCAGCGGGCCGGCCGCGACCAGGGCGTTGTAGTCCTGTTCCATGCGGCGTACGTCGCGGAAGGCCTCTTCGCAGGCGGCGATGTAGTCGACGCTGCCCGAGCGCAGGCTGTGCTCGAAGGCATCGAGGAACAGTTGCTTGAGCTTGGCCGCAGTGATCTCGCGCATGTGCAGCAGGTTGATGAACAGTGCGCGGAAGGTTTTCAGGCTTTGCTCGCTGGTGGAGCGCAGCGGGATCATGGTCAGGTCCAGCGGCACCGACGTGTGGCCGCCGACCAGCAGCCGGCGCAGCTCGTCGGGCTTGACCTCGTAAGCTTTTATGCCCAGGCGCTCGAGGTTGGTGAAGAGCTCTTTCTGGCGCAGGCAGGTGTCGTTCTTCTGGTAATGGGCCAGGTCCAGTTCGCCCTTGTAGGCGAAGAACTGGTGACCGAAACCACCGCCCGGCCCGCGGCCGACCACGCCAATCACGTGGGGGCCATGGGGCAGGCTCAGTTCGCAGAGAATGTACGAGGTGTCGCTGGCAAAATAGAAGCGGCGCGACTGCTCGAGGCTGTACTTGCCGAAGCTCATGTCTGACATGCGTGCCAGGATCGGGAACTGCAGCGCGTTGATCGACGCCGATTTGCCCAGGTTGTTGGCGCCGTAGACCGACAGCGGGTGCTCCAGCGGGAACAGGCCAAGGCTGTAGCCTGCAGTGTTGAGCAGTGCAAAGCGGCGGATGCCGTAGCGTTCCTGGCTCATGCGTCAATCTCCTGTTGCTCTTCGCGGATGGCCCGGGCCAGGGCGTCCTCTTCGCTTTCCTCGCCGTCGAACGGCGTGAGGTCCAGCGGGTCGTCGGTGCGGTTGAGTTCCTCGGCGCTTTCTTCCTCGACCAATACCGGGGTCGGTAGCGGCAGGTCGCTGTGCAGCGTGGCGGCCAGGTCGCGGTCCTGCTGCACCGACAGGCACACGTCGAGAAAACGGTGCATGGGCGGCAGGAAGCGGTAGATGCCACCTTCTTCGTGGGCGAAGCCCAGCTGGGTCATGCGCCGCAGGATCTTTTCTTCAAGCTCGTCGACGGTCTGCACTTCAGCCTGCAGGAACAGGTCGCGGTACTTGTCCAGCAGCGAGGGCAGCTCGTCGCGGCCGATACTGCCGCCGTCCAGCACTGCCATGGGGTCACGGCCCTGGTCAGCCAGGTGCTCGACCAGGATGAAGGTGAACAGCGACAGGCGTTGTGCGGTCTTGTTGACCTGCGCGGCGGTCATCTCCGGGACGAAGTAGTAGAAACCACGGGTGTCGCACACCAGCTCGAAACCCAGGGCCTTGAACAGGGTGCGGTATTGGTCCTGGAAGTTCGACAGCTGAGCGTACAGCTCGGGGTCGCGACGGCTGATGTGAAAGCCTTTGAACAGCTCGCGGAAGATCGGCGCGAGCTGGGACAGTTCGGAAAGATCAAGATGCATGGGCTGGGCTCGCGTTGGGGTCGGTAGGCGCGCTGTTGGCGTCTTCGCGGCTGGAGGTCAGGGCGAACGAGCGCAGGCTGACCAAGTGTTCCTGGGTGGTGTACTCGCGCCGGTCCAGGCGTTCGCGCTTGAAGCGCTTTTCCCGCGACAGGCGTGAGAACCAGTACAGCAACTCGTCGGTGGCGCCTTCGGGCTCCTGCTCCAGCAGCCAGACCATCAGGTCGGGCAGGGGCAGCGCCTGTTCGCAACGTTCGGCCATTTCCTTGACCGTGCGCGGGGCGCGGGGCAGGGCACCGGACTGCGTCTTGTGGGCCTTGGGGAAGCGTGCCGGCTTGGGCTCGAAGCGGGCGAGGGCGTACACGTAGGCTTCGACCTGGCTGGCACTGCCGAGGAAGGTGCTTTGCGGGCGGGTAAACATCGGCATTGCCGCTTGCGGCACGGCATCCAGGCCCTTGCGCCGGATCACCGACAGGGCCAGTGCGGCACCACGGGTCACGGCGTTGTGCCGACGGGCTTCTTCGCGCAGCGGCAACAGCAGTTCGCGGGCGTGGCGCAGGGTGAGCTGAGCGTTGGTCTGCATCTCCAGGATGCGCGCATGGGTGCGCAGCAGCATGTCGTCATCGACCAGGTGGCCCAGGCGCGCCTGTTCGCCCAGCAGCTTGAGCAGCACGGTCTCGACCTTGCGCACGCCTTGCTCGAAGGCGCCGTCGGCGTTGACCAGCTGGATCATCGGCTCGACGTACTCGTCCCAGGTTGCCAGGACCTCGGCATAGCGCTGGCGCAGCGGGATCTGGCGGTTGCTGGTCTTGGCCCGTTCGGCCACGGCCACCAGCGCCTGCTCGTCGTTGTCGAGCTTTTTCAGCACATCGCGCACGCGCATGTCGAGCAGGCGCAGCTGGCGCGCCAGGTCGTCGCTGTCGCGGTTGTCGAAGGCGTCCTGGATGTGCCCGGCAAGGCGTTCCAGGTGGCGCAGGTAGGCTTCGATCTCCAGGCACAGGCCCAGCCGGTGCTCGCGGCGCAGGTAGGCGAGAAAGTCGTGTATCTGCGCATTGAGCTCGAAACGGTTCGGGCTTTTGGCCACCGGGACCAGGATGTCCAGGCGGATCCACACGTCGAGCAGCTGGGTGATGTCCTGCGGGGTGCTTTCTACTTGCTGGCGGGCCACATGCTGGCGCAGCTCGACCAGGCTCAGGGTGCCCTGGTCGAAACGCTCGCACAGCGGCTCGATCAGGGCCCAGTGTTCGGCTAGGGCGCGCAGGACGCGCTTGGGTTCGATCATTGGCTTCGACTCGTTGCCAAGAAAAAGGGGCGATTGTACTGCATCCGGGGGGTAGGGTTTCACCCCTCGGTCTGATAGACGCTGCAAAAACCAAGGCGTACACGTTAGAATGCCCAACTGCCTCCACCCCTCGGACCCCGCCCCTTGCTCACCGAACCTCGCCGCCGCGCCTTCCTTTCCGCCATGCAAGTGGTGCACTGGCTGCCGCGCGCCGAACTGCCATTCGCTGCGCCGTCGCGCCCCGAGTTGCTGCTGCCGGTGGCCCCGGTCGAGGACCTCGATTTCGATGTGCGGCCGGCCCCCCCTGGCAACGAAAAGCCAATCGCGCCCCAGGCGCGCTCCGCCGAGCGGCCCAAAATCGAGATCCCGCGGCCCGGCAGTGGGCCCAAGCCGGCGGTCAAGGCGGTCGAGGCCGAGGCGCAACCCGCACCACCAAGGCCGGCGCCGGTGCCACCGCCGCGTTTCGCGCTGCAGTTGCTGCGCGCCGGCAGTTGCCTGCTGCTGGTCGAGCTGGCCACCGGCCAGCCGTTCCAGAGCCGCGACCCGTCCTACCTGCTGCTCAAGGACATGCTGCGCGCCGCCGGGCTACCTGATGCACCGCAGATCATCGGCGAGCCGGTGCGCTGGCCGTTGCTGGTACGCGGCAACATGGACCAGGGCCCGGAGGCGGCGCGTGATTTTGTCCAGGGCTTTGTCCAGGCGCGCCTGGAAGACGCGCCGTGCGCCTGCCTCTGGCTGGTGGGCCTGCCAGCGGTGCGCTTTGCCGCCAACGCCGACGCCCAGGCCTACTACCAAACCCTGAAGCTCGACGGCCTGGGCGACGCCTGGGTCTTGCCGGGCCTTGAACTGTTGATGGACGAGCCGCAGCGCAAGGCGGACGTCTGGAAAGCCATGCGCCAGCTGATGGCGCGCTGGAAGAGCGTTGAATGAGTGACTCGATCAGTTTTCGCCCGATGACCGAGGCGGATCTGGATGCCGTACTTAAGATCGAATATGCCGCGTTCAGCCATCCCTGGACCCGCGGGATTTTCCAGGATGCGCTCAAATCCTACGAAGTCTGGCTGATGTTCGATGGCGAGCAGCAAGTGGGCCATGGGGTGATCAACGTGATCATCGACGAAGCGCACCTGCTCAACATTACCGTCAAACCCGAGAACCAGGGTTGCGGCCTGGGCCTGCGCCTGCTGGAGCACCTGATGGCCCGTGCCTACCAGCTCAATGGCCGCGAATGCTTCCTGGAAGTACGCGCCAGCAACCAGTCGGCCTACCGCTTGTACGAGCGCTACGGCTTCAATGAAATCGGCCGTCGCCGTGACTATTACCCAGTGGCGGGTGGCCGTGAAGATGCCCTGGTGATGGCGTGCACCCTGCTTGAAGACTGAGTGAGGCTTGACCGCCCCTTCGTGGGCTTGCCCATGAAGGGGCGGCAAGTGGCTCACCGCTGCGGCGGCATTGCCTCGATCGGCTTGCGCAGGCCCCGCAGGTTCCTGGTCATCTCCCCGGTATTGCATTTCGCCGCCGCCTGTTCCGGCGTGAAATTGCGCACCGTGCGGAAGAACAGCTCACAGGTCTGTTTCTTCTGTGTGACCTGCCACTTGCTTGAGCAAGCCTCCAGGGTCATCTTTGGCTCGGCCCCCGGGTTACGCCCCATTCCTGCCTGCCAGCAGGCCGCGGTCAAGTCCTGCCCCATCATCTTCAGCCCGGCCGCATCGGCTGCATCCTGATCACCGCCATGGCTGTCCTTGTTTGCCGCATACCAGATCGCACTCGGGTGGTTGGCGCCTAGCACCGGCACCTGCGCGCCCGCTTGCGGGCTGATGCTGACCAGCCCCAGCACATTCACCTGTGGTCCGTACTGTTGCTGGATCCAGCTGCGCACCGGCGCACCGAAGGCGACTATGGGCAGTGGCTTGGTGGTGGTCTGCAGGGCCATCTCCTTGACCATGCGCAGCTGATAGTCCTTGAAGTAGCCGTAGGTGCCTGCCAAGGCATCGCCTGCACTGGCCGGGGCCGCGATCGGGGCGATGTCGATGATGGTCTGGTAGGCCGGCGTCTGGCTGGCGTCGACGCCGTTGAAGGTCAGCAGTTGCGCCCAGCGGTCGGTGGTATTGGAGCGCAGGTAGTCCTGGGCCTGGGTCAACGAATAGTCCGGCGGGAAGTGCAGCAGCTCGATGCTGCGGCGGTTCTGCAGGGCCATGCCCAGCGGCAGGAACAGGTACCAGTCGTAGGACCATTTGCCATCCTTGTTCAGCTGGCTGGCACCGTTGTAGGCCAGCTCGCCGCTGTCCAGCAGCTTGCGCAGGGGCTCGACATAATTGGCGGGCACGTCGGTGATGGTGGCATGCAGTTGGTCCTGCTCGCGGCTGACGCGCACCTGGGCGTTGGCATGGCCGTCGCGGCGTACGCTCTGGGTCAGGTAGTGCTCAACGGTCTGCTCCAGGGTCCAGTCGCGGTAGCAGACAACGTGGCAGTTGTTGGGGAAGGCGAACAGGCGGGTGACGCGCTGGGTGTCGCCCAGGTCGATGCGTGCGTCGGCCAGCGCCAGGCCGCTGAAGGCAAGGGCGGCGAGGCTCGGTAAGAACGTGTTGTGCATGCTTAACTCCTTGTCAGTGGCCTGCTGCGGTGGCGGCCGTGCTCATACTGAGGCACTGGGCGTGGGAAAGAGAAGAGCAAGCGGGTTGCTACTGGCTGCGGGTGTGCTGTCGAGCACCATGGCACTGACGGACGAGCGCGACGTAGGGATGTTCGCGCAGTGGGCGGGCGACCATCAGACCCGGCCGTTTCGCGAGATGCTGGTGGATGCGCGTCTTTATGGCGTTGTGCCTATCCACCAGTTGCTGCGTTCGGCGTCGGACTGGAAGTTGTGCCATGCCTCACCGTTCGCGGTACCGCCAGCCGATAACTGGCCGGCGGTGCGTTCCACGTTGTCGTTGCTCGATGCGCTCGAGGGGCTTGGTATCTTGCGCCAGTTTGAAGTGGTGTCGGCCTATCGCAGCCCCGAGCTCAATCGCTGCGCGGGTGGCGCCGTGGGCAGTGCCCATACCCGCGCTTTCGCGGTCGACATGCTGCTGCCTGCCTGGGCCGACCCCTATCCACTGTGCCGCTTCTGGCAGCAGCATGGCCGGGACTGGAACATGGGCCTGGGGCGCTATCCGAGCGGGCGCATCCACATCGATACTGCGGGTTATCGCACCTGGGGTGGTGATGGCGGCTCTGGTTCGTCTTTCTGCCCCCGGTGATAACCCAGTCAAATAGATCGGGGCTTTTCTGCAGGCAAAGAAAAAGGGCTTACCTTGCGGTAAGCCCTTCGTCTTGTTTGGTGGCTACACAGGGACTTGAACCCCGGACCCCAGCATTATGAATGCTATGCTCTAACCAACTGAGCTATGTAGCCGATGGCGCGCATTATTCTCTTGAAGGCCCCCCCTGTCAACACTCATTTCAAAAAAAATTTGCACGCTTTCAAAAACTTAGCGGCTAGGGCCGCTTCTAGCGCACCACCAGCCAGTGCCCGAGCACGCCCTGCAGCTGCAAATGCTGGGCGGCGGCCAGGGATTGCAGGGTTTCCCCGGCGCGGTCGAGGTTGAAATCGCCGCTTACACGGCGATGGGCCAGTTGTTCATCCATGAGCCATACCCGCTGGCCCTGGTAGCTGGCCAGGCGCTCCAGCACCTGCCCCAGCGGCATGTCGCTGGCCTTCAGGTAGCCGCTGCGCCAACTGTCTACGGTTTTCAGGTCCGCTGGGCGTACCGCATGGATGCGCGTGCCATCGAACGTTACCCCTTCACCGGTGGAGACCAGGCGCTGCTCCCCCCCCAGCACGACCAGGGCTTTGCCACTGATGACCACCAGTTCGTCATGGTTGGCGTGGCGGGCGACTTGCAGGCGGGTGCCGAACACCTGGATGCGTGCGTTACCCACTGCCACCTCCAGGGCGCGCCCATCGAGCGCCACCTGCATGTATACCTGGCCCTGTACCAGGTGCAACTGGCGGGTACGACCGCGCAGGTCGACATTCATCGCACTGGCGCTGTCCAGGTTCAAGGTTGTGCCATCGGCCAGGCGTGTGCGCCGCCGCTCACCGGCATCGGTGTGCAGCTCACTGGCCAGGCGCTGCATCAATGGCCAGTACAGGTAGGCTGCGGCGGCCAGGCCCAGGAGAAAGACCAGCGCCACCCATTTGCCCAGGTGATTGCGGCGCTCGCGTAGCTGCCGTGGGTGAGGGCGGGCGGGTGGGGGCTGCACCTGCTGCCAGAAACGCTCCAGCTCGGCATAGGCCTCGGCGTTTTCAGCGGCTTGGCACCAGGCCACGAAGGCCTGGCGCTGGGCGTCGTCACAGTTGGGGTGGCGCAACGCCGAGAACCACTCGAGCGCTTCCTGCTCGGGGTGGGGTTGCAGCTGTTTGGCGGGCATCGGGCTCATGGGTACGGTCTGCTCGCGAGAGGGGCCAGCGGGCCCAACGATGACAGGAGAAGTAGACAAGGATGCTAATTATATTGAGAACCATTTTCAAGAACGTCGCGACAGAGGGAAAAAAAGGTAGCTAAGTATCTATTTGTTTCCCGATAATCGGATCCCAAACCTAAGGACGGAGATTTAGGCAAATGGCCACCAGTAGCGCCTCCACCGCATCCAGCCAGGCACCGGCCAACCAGGCCACGCCGCTGGTGATGCGTATCATCGGTTTCTGCGCGCTGGCGCACCTGATCAACGACCTGATCCAGTCGGTACTGCCGGCGATCTACCCGATGCTCAAGGCCAATTACAACTTGAGCTTCGCCCAGATCGGCATGATCACCCTGACGTTCCAGATCACCGCCTCGCTGTTGCAGCCCTGGGTCGGCTTTTTCACCGACCGTCGGCCAGCACCGAACCTGCTGCCGCTGGGTACCTTGTGCACCCTGGTTGGGATCGTGATGCTGGCGTTCGTCGGCAGCTTCCCGATGATCCTGCTGGCGTCGGCACTGGTGGGCATCGGTTCCTCCACCTTCCACCCCGAAACATCGCGCATCGCGCGGCTGGCCTCGGGCGGGCGCTTTGGCCTGGCCCAGTCAACCTTCCAGGTGGGGGGTAACACCGGTTCGGCGCTGGGCCCGTTGCTGGCGGCGGCCATCGTCATTCCGTTCGGCCAGACCCACGTCGCCTGGTTCGGCCTGGCGGCGTTGTTCTTCCTTGGCGTAACCCTGATGCTGCGTGGCTGGTACAAGGAACACCTCAACCAGGCCAAGGCACGCAAGGCGGTGCAGGCCACCCATGGCATCTCCCGCCAGCGGGTGATCGTGGCGCTGATCGTGTTGGGCCTGCTGGTGTTCTCCAAGTACTTCTACATGGCCAGCTTCACCAGCTACTTCACTTTCTACCTGATCGAGAAATTCGCGGTATCGGTGGCCAGCTCGCAGTTGCACCTGTTCCTGTTCCTGGGGGCCGTGGCGGCGGGGACCTTCTTCGGCGGGCCGATCGGTGACCGTATCGGGCGCAAGGCGGTGATCTGGTTCTCGATCCTGGGCGTGACCCCGTTCACCCTGGCGCTGCCCTATGCCGATCTGTTCTGGACCACGGTACTGAGCGTGGTGATCGGCTTCATTCTGGCTTCGGCGTTTTCCGCCATCGTGGTGTATGCGCAGGAGCTCGTGCCAGGCAGCGTGGGCATGATTGCCGGCATCTTCTTCGGCCTGATGTTCGGCTTCGGCGGCATCGGTGCGGCGCTGCTGGGGTACGTGGCAGACTTGCGGGGCATCGAATACGTCTATGGCGTCTGTTCGTTCCTGCCGCTGTTCGGATTGCTGGCGGTGTTCCTGCCCAATACCGGCAAGCGCTGATTTCGTCGGGGCCGCTGCACGCGGCGGCCCCTGCCGATTGACGACCGGACTGTCCTTGGCCTAGAGTGCCGCCACTTTCCCCAGCCACCTGCGTAGTAGCCAAGCAATGCGCCGTACCCCGTCACTGCCCAGCGCCCGCCAGCCTGCCCGTCAGGGCTTGCGCCATGCGTGGCCGAGCGACACGGTACTCAAGCGCCGTCGCAGCGTGCTGTTTGCCTTCACCTTCTCGCCACACCTCGCCTGACCTGATCTGCGCGTTCGCGCCGCTGGCCACTTTGGCCTGCGCGCCTGTGTCTGCACGTTTTTCCGGTTTGCAAGGAGTGGTACATGAACATGCGTTTGCTGGCGGGCCTGTTGTTCGCCGTTTCGGTCGTGGGTTTCAGCCTGGGGGCGAGCCTGCCCCTGGTTTCGTTGCGCCTGCATGAAGCAGGGGCGGGCACCTTGGAAATCGGCATCATCTCGGCTATTCCTGCTGCCGGCATGATGCTTTCGGCATTCCTGGTCGATGCCTGCTGCCGCCACCTCACCCGGCGCACCATCTACCTGCTGTGTTTCAGCCTGTGCACACTCAGCATCGCCCTGCTCGAAGCGGCCTTTGGCTCGCTGTGGCTGCTGGCGCTGCTGCGCCTTGGCCTGGGGCTGGGCATGGGTATCGCCATCATCCTGGGCGAGTCGTGGGTCAACGAACTGTGCCCGGAGCACAACCGCGGCAAGATCATGGCCCTGTATGCCACCAGCTTTACCGGCTTCCAGGTGCTCGGCCCGGCCATGCTGGCAGTATTGGGTGCGGACAGCCCATGGATCACCGGCGTGGTCACTGTTGGCTACGGCCTGGCCTTGCTGTGCATCGTGCTGACGGTGCCCAATGACCATGTGGCGCACGAAGAAGGCGAGAAAAGCTTTGGCCTGGCGGGGTTCTTCCGGGTAGCGCCGGCGTTGTGCATGGCGGTGCTGTTTTTCTCGTTCTTCGATGCCGTGGTGCTGTCGTTGCTGCCGGTGTACGCCAGCAGTCATGGCTTCGCCGTGGGGGTGGCGGCATTGATGGTGACGGTGGTGTTTGCTGGTGACATGTTGTTCCAGCTGCCGCTGGGCTGGCTGGCCGATCGGGTCGAGCGCACCGGGCTGCACCTGGTGTGCGGGCTGGTGGCGATGTCGATCGGTATAGGTTTGCCATGGTTGCTGGACCTGACCTGGCTGTTGTGGCCGTTGCTGGTGGTGCTGGGGGCGGTGGCCGGGGGGATCTATACCTTGGCGTTGGTGCTGATCGGCCAGCGCTTCAAGGGCCAGGACCTGGTGACCGCCAATGCCAGCGTGGGCCTGCTGTGGGGCGTTGGCAGCCTGGTCGGGCCGCTGGTCAGTGGTGCGGCGATGGGCGTGGCGCCGCATGGCCTGCCAATGGCGCTGGCGCTGATGGCCGGGCTGTTCGTGTGCTTTGCCCGGCAGTCGTTTCGGGCTGCGGGCCGCCTGCGCGCGTTGGCGGACTGACGGCTTCGGGGTTGCTTCGGTCATAAATGGCCGCTTTGCGGCCCATCGCGATACAAGGCCGCTTCTACAACGGGCTGGGGTGGCCGGTAGCCCTGCGGGGCCGGGCCGGCATCATTGATCGATGTAGGAACGGGTTCACCCGCGAATACGGTG
>NZ_JBICMS010000012.1:0-92489 GCF_043106615.1 Pseudomonas sp. CJQ_9
ACCCGCGAAGGGGCCGGGCCTGCTGGCGAGATTTCCTGGGCATTCACCGTTGCCGCCACTGCCGCATTCGCGGCTAAAGCCGCTCCTACATGGGGCAGTGGTGGGCACTTATCTGCGGGGCGGCAACGCCCGATGTAGGAGCGGGTTCACCCGCGAAGTGGCCGGGCCTGCCGCCGGGATTTCCTGGGCATTCACCGTTGCCGCCACTGCCGCATTCGCGGCTAAAGCCGCCCCTACACAAAGCAAACCACGCCTGGCTTTACTGGCCAGCTTCGCTCAGGATCAGCTTGCCGTTCTTGTCCACCGGAATGGTCGACCCTGGCTCGCGGTCCATCTTCACCTGACCTACCTGATCACCCAGGGTGTACTTCACGTTGTACCCCACCACCTTCTCACTGACGTCGTTGACCGTATTGCAGCGGGTTTGCGTGGTGGTGTAGGTGTCACGCTGCTGCATGCCTTCCTGCACCTTGTTACCGGCATAACCACCACCCACCGCACCGGCGACGGTGGCGATCTTCTTACCGGTGCCGCCACCAATCTGGTTGCCGAGCAAGCCGCCCGCCAGGGCGCCTACCACGGTGCCGGCGATCTGGTGCTGGTCCTTGACCGGCGCCTGGCGCGTTACGGCAACCTCCTTGCACACTTCACGCGGGGTCTTCACCTGCTGCTTGATCGGCTGCACGTCGGTGACCTGGGCATATTCAGGCCCCTTGTTGACCAAGCTGTAGGTCGCGACAGCACCTCCGGCAGTCACACCGACAGCACCCAGTACCGCACCCACCAGCATTGATTTATTCACGTCAACCTCCTGATCGTACCAGCGGGTCGCAACCCGCGCTTCTCCCAGCCTTGGAGCAAAAAAAAAGGCGCGAGTTCAATACTCGCGCCTTTTGCACCGCCAGGCGGTGTTGAGCTACCCGTTACGGACGATCGTCCACGCCTTCTGCCTTGGTCGGCGGGATCAGGTCTTCACTGTTCAGGTTCAGCCAGATCAATACCACGTTGGCGATGTAGATCGACGAGTAGGTACCTGCCAGCACCCCGATGAACAAGGCCAGCGAGAAGCCGAACAGGTTGTCACCACCGAAGAACAACAGCGCCGCGATGGCCAGCAAGGTCGAAACCGAGGTGGCGATGGTACGCAGCAAGGTCTGGGTGGTGGACACGTTGATGTTCTCGATCAACGATGCCTTGCGCATGACGCGGAAGTTCTCCCGCACCCGGTCGAACACGACGATGGTGTCGTTCAGCGAGTAGCCGATGATCGCCAGCACTGCCGCCAACACCGTCAGGTCGAAGGTGATCTGGAAGAACGACAGGATACCCAGCGTAACCACCACGTCGTGAATCAGCGAGACGATCGCCCCCACCGCGAACTTCCACTGGAAGCGGAAAGCCAGGTAGATGAGGATGCCGCCCAGCGCCAGCAGCATGCCCATGCCACCCTGGTCGCGCAGTTCTTCACCCACCTGCGGGCCAACGAACTCGACGCGCTTGAGCGTGGCCGGGTTGTCACCGCCTGCCTTCTGCAGTGCGGCAGCTACCTTGTTGCCCAGTTGCGGGTCATCGCCCGGCATACGCACCAACAAGTCGGTGGTAGCACCAAAGCTCTGCACCACGGCCTCGTGGAAACCGGAGTCGACCAGCTCGGCGCGTACCGCCTTGAGGTCTGCCGGGCGCTCGTAGGTCAGCTCGATCAGCGTACCACCGGTGAAGTCCAGGCCGAAGTTCAGGCCTTTCTGCCACCAGCTGAACAGCGCCAGCACGGTGAGGAGCACGGTAATGGCGAACGCGACATTGCGCACGCCCATGAAGTTGATGGTTTTCATCGCAGCTCCCTCAAACCCACAGCTTCTTGATGTCACGCCCGCCACAGGTCAGGTTGACCATTGCGCGGGTCACCATGACGGCGGTGAACATCGAGGTGAAAATCCCGAGGGACATGGTGACCGCAAAGCCCTTGACCGGGCCGGTACCCATGGCGAACAGGATGCCGCCGACCAGCAGGCTGGTCAGGTTGGCGTCGATGATCGCGGTATAGGCGCGGTTGAAACCTTCGTGGATGGCGCGCTGGACCGACATGCCGGCCTTCAGCTCTTCGCGTATGCGCGAGAAGATCAGCACGTTGGCGTCTACCGCCATACCCATGGTCAACACGATACCGGCAATGCCTGGCAGGGTCAGGGTGGCCCCCAGCAGCGACATCAGTGCCAGCAGCAGCACCATGTTGCCCGCCAGGGCGACGGTGGCGATCACGCCGAAACCACGGTAGATGGCGATGATGAACAGCGAGACGAACAGCATGCCCCACAGCGATGCATCGATACCCTTGGTGATGTTGTCGGCACCCAGGCTTGGGCCGATAGTACGTTCTTCTGCGAAGTACATCGGTGCAGCCAGACCACCGGCACGCAGCAACAGCGCCAGCTCGGACGATTCGCCCTGGCCGTTGAGGCCGGTGATGCGGAACTGGCTACCCAGCGGCGACTGGATGGTGGCCAGGCTGATGATTTTCTTCTCTTCGACGAAGCTTTGCACGGCCACGTCTTTCTCGACGCCGTCGACGGTTTGCTTGACGTAGCGGGTAACCGGCTTCTGCTCGATGAAGATCACCGCCATGCTACGGCCAACGTTGCTGCGGGTAGCGCGGCTCATCAGCTCGCCACCGTGGCCATCCAGGCGAATATTCACCTGTGGGCGGCCGTGTTCATCGAAGCTTGCCTGGGCGTCGGTAACCTGGTCACCGGTAATGATCAGCCCACGCTCGACCGCAGCGGACCGGCCGCCTTCGCGGAACTCGAACACCTCGGTAGTGGCCTTGGACGCGCCCGGTTCGGCACCGAAACGGAACTCGAGGTTGGCGGTTTTACCCAGGATACGTTTGGCTTCGGCAGTGTCCTGCACACCTGGCAACTCGACCACGATGCGGTTGGCGCCCTGACGCTGTACCAGCGGCTCGGCCACGCCCAGCTCGTTGACGCGGTTGCGCACGGTGGTGAGGTTCTGCTTGATCGAGTATTCGCGGATTTCGGCGACCTTCGCCTGGGTCAGCGCCAGGCGCAGCACCGCAAGGTCGTTGCGCTCGGTGGTGGTCAGCTCGAAGTCATTGAAATTCTTGCGGATCAGGGCACGCGCCTGTTCGCGGGTTGCATCGTCAGCAAAGCCCAGCATGATGCCACCATCCTGCTGAGGCAGGCTGCGGTAGCGCACACGCTCTTTACGCAGCAAGGTCTTGACCTCGCCTTCGTAGACTTTCATGCGGGCGCTCATGGCCTTGTCCATGTCCACTTCCAGCAGGAAGTGCACACCACCGGACAGGTCCAGGCCCAGCTTCATCGGGCTTGCACCCAGGTTGCGCAGCCATTGCGGGGTCGTCTGGGCCAGGTTCAGGGCCACGACGTAATCATCGCCCAGCGCCTTGCGTACCACATCCTTGGCCGGCAGCTGGTCTTCCTGGTTGGTCAGGCGGATCAGCCCGCTGCCCTTCTCGCCCAGGCTGGTGCCCTTGACTGCGATCTTGGCATCGACCAACGCCTTGCTGACGCGGTCGAGGTCGGCCTGGTTCACCTGCAGCGCCGAGCTGGCACCACTGATCTGCACCGCCGGGTCGTCCGGGTAAAGGTTGGGTGCGGAATAAATGAAACCGACCACCAGTACCAGCACGATCAGTGCATATTTCCACAGAGGGTATTTGTTCAGCATCACGCCGCCCGTTCAAGACGCGGGGCGCGTTGCGCGCCCCGACTGGAAAATAAAACCGGTAACTCAGATAGCCTTGAGCGTACCTTTTGGCAGGGTCGCAGCAATGGCGCCCTTCTGGAACTTCAGTTCGACAGTGTCGGACACTTCCAGTACCACGAAGTCATCGGAAACCTTGACGATCTTGCCGGCGATACCGCCGTTGGTGACAACTTCGTCACCTTTTTGCAAGTTGCTCAGCAGGTTCTTCTGCTCTTTGGCGCGCTTGGCCTGTGGGCGCCAGATCATCAGGTAGAAGATGACCAGGAAACCGACCAGGAAAATCCACTCGAAGCCGGTACCGGCTGGGCCGGCGGCAGGTGCTGCAGCGTCCGCGTATGCGGCGGGGATCAAGAAGCTCATTGGGCACTCCTAATGTAATTTTCTAATAATGGATGCAGACAGTCAGTCCAAGGGCGGCACAGGAAGCCCGCGCTTGGCGTAGAAGGCGTCGACAAAGGCGGCCAATTTACCCTGATGAATGGCCTCGCGTAAACCGGCCATCAAGCGCTGGTAATGGCGCAAGTTGTGGATGGTATTCAGCATGCTGCTCAGCATTTCGCCGCACTTGTCCAAATGGTGCAGATAGGCGCGCGAGAAGTTGGTGCAGGTGTAGCAGTCACAGGTCGGATCCAGCGGCGATTCATCGTGGCGATGGAACGCATTGCGGATCTTGATCACCCCTGTATCGACAAACAGATGCCCGTTGCGCGCGTTGCGCGTTGGCATCACGCAGTCGAACATGTCGACGCCGCGGCGCACACCCTCAACGAGATCTTCCGGTTTGCCTACCCCCATAAGGTAACGAGGTTTGTCAGCCGGCATCTGGTCAGGCAGGTAATCCAGCACCTTGATCATTTCGTGCTTAGGCTCGCCAACCGACAGGCCACCAATGGCCAGGCCATCGAAGCCGATGTTTTCCAGGCCTTCGAGCGAGCGCATGCGCAGGTCCTGGTACATGCCACCCTGAACAATGCCGAACAGCGCGGCGGTGTTGTCGGCGTGGGCGTTCTTCGAGCGCTGGGCCCAGCGCAGCGACAGCTCCATGGAGGTGCGCGCGACATCGTGCTCGGCCGGGTACGGGGTGCACTCGTCGAAGATCATCACCACGTCCGACCCCAGGTCACGCTGGACCTGCATCGACTCTTCCGGGCCCATGAACACCTTGGAGCCATCGACCGGCGAGGCGAAGGTCACACCCTCTTCCTTGATCTTGCGCATGGCGCCCAGGCTGAACACCTGGAAACCACCGGAGTCGGTGAGGATCGGGCCCTTCCACTGCATGAAATCGTGCAAGCCGTTGTGCTTCTTGATCACCTCGGTGCCGGGGCGCAACCACAGGTGGAAGGTGTTGCCAAGGATCATCTCGGCGCCAATGGCCTCGATATCGCGTGGCAGCATGCCCTTGACAGTGCCATAGGTGCCCACCGGCATGAACGCCGGGGTTTCCACGGTGCCACGAGGGAAAGTGATGCGACCGCGACGGGCCTTGCCGTCGGTGGCCAGCAGTTCGAAGGACATTCGACAGGTGCGACTCATGCTTGATCCTCGGGGCCGCGTGGCGCCGGATTGCGGGTGATGAACATGGCATCACCGTAACTGAAGAAGCGGTACCCCTGCTCCACCGCCGCGGCATAGGCGGCCATGGTCTCGGGGTAGCCGGCGAAGGCCGAGACCAGCATCAGCAGCGTGGACTCCGGCAGGTGGAAGTTGGTGACCAGCGCGTCGACCACATGGAACGGCCGACCTGGGTAGATGAAAATATCCGTATCGCCGCTGAACGCCTTGAGCACGCCGTCGCGCGCGGCACTTTCCAGCGAACGCACGCTGGTGGTGCCCACGGCGATCACCCGGCCACCGCGAGCGCGACAGGCCGTGATGGCATCGACCACCTCCTGGCTCACTTCGAGCCACTCTTTGTGCATATGGTGGTCTTCGATCTTGTCGACACGCACCGGCTGGAACGTGCCAGCGCCCACGTGCAGGGTGACGAAGGCGCGTTCCACGCCCTTGGCGGCAATTTTTTCCAGCAGCGCTTCATCGAAGTGCAGACCGGCGGTGGGCGCGGCCACTGCACCGGCACGCTGGGCGTAGACGGTCTGGTAGCGCTCACGGTCGGCGCCCTCGTCGGGGCGGTCGATATAGGGCGGCAACGGCATGTGCCCGACGCGGTCGAGCAGTGGCAGCACCTCTTCGGTGAAGCGCAGCTCGAACAGTGTGTCGTGGCGGGCGACCATTTCGGCCTCGCCACCGCCATCGATGAGGATGACCGCGCCCTCTTTCGGCGCCTTGCTGGCCCTTACGTGAGCCAGCACCCGGTGGCTGTCGAGCACGCGTTCGACCAGCACTTCCAGCTTACCGCCAGACGCTTTCTGGCCGAACAAGCGGGCCGGAATGACCCGGGTGTTGTTGAACACCATCAGGTCGCCGGGGCGCAGGTACTCGAGCAAATCGGGGAATTGCCGGTGTGCCAGCACGCCGCTCGGCCCATCGAGGACCAGCAGACGGCTGCCATGGCGCTCGGCCAGTGGGTGGCGGGCGATCAGGGAATCGGGGAGTTCGAAGGAAAAATCGGCGACGCGCATGATGATGTTCGGTTCGGCAGGGCCGGGAAGTTTAGCCCAATGTGTGAAAATTGACCATGAAAGCCGATTGACCGACCAGCGGCAGCTCTCTATACTGCGCGCCACACGCCCTGATGGCGGAATTGGTAGACGCGGCGGATTCAAAATCCGTTTTCGAAAGGAGTGGGAGTTCGAGTCTCCCTCGGGGCACCAAAATCCGGAAAAAACCGACCGTATGGTCGGTTTTTTTTCGCCTCGCAAAACTACCCCTCGTCTTGACGCCACCGCCACGGCGCCGGGCCTCACCCCGATACCCCGATTCTATTGGCTACCCTTCTGATTAGCACTTAAGCTGTCATTCGTCGGATATATCACGAAAGCATTGTCCGAATAATGGCACTTAGCCATAGTTGCGCACCCTTCCCCTCAATCCTGTGTGAACCATGAAAGCTATAGCGCCCTGTGTGGCAGCAATGATGCTGCTGGGTGGGTGCAATGGAGTGCCAACGTCGTACGTTTCCGATCCCGTCTACAGCCAGGCATTCGTGGTCACCTCCGGTGCTCCGCTGCCAATGCTGCTGATGGCCAGCGCCATCCAGTGGAACGAGGATTACGCAGTAACCGCCAAACACACCCCCTTCCTGCCCAACGTGGTTCACGAAGGCCTCGGTGATGTGGTGTTCTTCAAGCACAAGGCTGCGACGGTACCGGGCTGGCGCCAGTATGTGCCGGGCGAGGCCGTGACGGCGGTCGGCTACAACAGCTTGATGATGCCGATGCAAGGCAAGGGCCATGCCCTGCCGTCGCTGGTTCGGCTGGAAGGTACGCCTGGCAGTGTCTTCTACTCGGTACACGATGGCCCGATCACCAAAGGCATGTCGGGTGGGCCGGTGTTTGCCGACGATGGCAAGGTCGTGGGCATCAACGTGGCCATCATCCCGACCAGCGAGATCGACGCTGGCAGGCGCCCCGACCTGATCGGCAAGGAACGCATCAGCGTATTCATGTCGTTCAACGAGATCGACAAGGAGTGGCGGCGCTATCAGTACCTGTTGGCGCACAAGGCCAAGCCGAGGGGGCCGGCCGCGGTCAAAGGCTACGTGGCGGTGGCCGCCAAGCCGTGAATCGGGGCGCGGTGCTGGATGGAAAGCGGCCTATGATGTGAGGCTGATGGCCTCTTCGCGGGTAAACCCGCTCCTACAGGGCCTGCGCGGGATTTGAGCCTGCGCTCGGGAGGCCCGAGTGCCATGCTTTGATCACAACACCGCCGGCCTGCTGTCTATCCACAGCTGGGCTTGAAACCATTCGGCATCATCAAGTGGCCACCCAATCGTATCCTTATGGATACACCCGCTCAAGGATGGCGAACCTTCGGCGCCCCTCGACGTCCCATCCTGCATCCCCCCGCGTTTCGAGGTACTCTCGCGTGAAAAACGTCATCGCCCGCAAGTACCGCCTGGTGGTGAAGACCATCGGCTATATCGGCTGGTCGCTGTTCTGGCTGCTGATCTGGGATGTGCTGGTCACCATCGACTTCATGCTGTTCTTCAACAGCAAGTTCACCTTGCCGCTGATCCCACTGACCCTGCTGGGTTCGGCGCTGGTGGTGCTGGTGAGCTTTCGCAACAGCAGTGCCTACAACCGCTGGTGGGAAGCACGCACGTTATGGGGCGCGCTGGTGAACAGCTCGCGCAGTTTTGCCCGGCAGACGCTGACCCTGATCGATGACACGGTCGACGGCCTGAACCCGGTCAAGGCCACCCTGCTGCGACGGCATATCGCCTATGTGAACTGCCTGGCGGCCCACCTGAAAGGTGAACCCTGCCCGGAGGAACTGATGGCTTTTATCCCGCCGGCGGAGTTCGAACGGCGCAACCGCTCGAACAACTTCGCCAACGACATCCTCAGCGGCTCGGCGGCCTTGCTGGCCCGGGAATACCAGGCCGGGCGGCTGGACAGCATTCGCCTGGCGCGGCTGGAGGCCACCCTGGTGGACCTGTCCAATGCCCAGGGCGGCATGGAACGGATTGCCAATACGCCGCTGCCGTACCCTTATGTGTATTTTCCGCGCCTGTTCATCACCTTGTTCTGCCTGATCGTGCCCGTGGGCCTGGTGGAGTCGCTGGGCTGGTTCACACCGCTGGCCTCGACAGTGGTGGGGTTCATGTTGCTGGCCATCGAGCGGATCGGTACCGACTTGCAGAGCCCGTTCAGGTTCAGTGAGCACCAGATTCAGATGGACACCATTTGCGAGACGATCGAGCGCAACCTGGAATCGATGCAGCGCGAGGCGCAGTGTGGCGAGGTTGTGGGAGCCTGATGGATTTTCGGGCTGCCTTGCGGCCCTGGCTATCGGTCAGGCCCGCACATAACGCTGGCGCAACACATCACTGAGCAGGTCCACCAGCAACACCAGCACCAGCATGCCAAGGATCACCGTGCTGGCCTGGGCTTCCTGGAACAGGCTCAAGGTGGTGTACAGCATCTGCCCCAGCCCCCCCGCCCCGACAAACCCCAGCACGCTGGCCATGCGAATGTTGTTCTCCCAGCGGTACAAGCTGTACGCCAGCAACTGCGGCCACACATTGGGCAAGGTGCCAAAGCAGAAGGCCGCCACCTGGCTCCCCCCCTGCAAACGGATCGCCGCCGCAGGCTCTGGCGGCGCGTTCTCCAGCGCCTCGGCAAACAACCGCCCCAGTACCCCGGCAGTGTGCAGCGCCAGGGCCAGGGTGCCGGCATTGGGCCCAAGCCCGGCAGCCAGCACGGTGAGCGCCGCCCACACCAGCTCCGGAATGGCGCGCAGGGCATTGAGCAGCAACCGCGCGGCGCCCTGCAATGGCCACCCGAAGCGGCCCGCCGCCGGCAGCGCCAGCAGCAGCCCAAACACCATCGCCAACAGGGTGCCCAGCCCGGACATGGCCAGGGTCTCCAGCGCGCCGCGCCATACCGCCTTCAGGTGCCCGGCAGACCAGTCAGGGTGCAGGAAGCGCCCGGCGTATTCGCCCATCTGCCCCAGGCCGCCATTGCCGACCAGCGCGTGCAAGTCCAGCTGCAGGTAGGCAAACGAGGCCGCTACCGCCGCCACGATGCCCCCCAGCAGTAGCAGGTTGATCACCCGGTTCACGCCAACCTCCAACGCAGCAAGCGGCTGAGCAGGTCGGCCAGGATCACCAGCAACAGGAAGGTCAGCAGCATGCTGGCGACCTCGGCACCTGCAAACATGCGCATCGACAGGTCGATTTGCTGCCCCAGCCCCCCGGCGCCAACAAAGCCCATCACCACCGACGCCCGTACCGCGCATTCCCAGCGGTACACGGTGTACGACACCACCTCGGCGGCGGCATTGGGCAGGATGCCGTAGAGGAACGCAGCCAAGCGCCCGCTGCCCGCCTGCAACAAGGCATGTGCCGGGCGCTGGTCGACCGATTCGAAAATCTCGGCATAGACCTTGCCGAGCATGCCGCTGTAGGTGATGGCAATGGCCAGTACCCCTGCCGTCGGCCCCAACCCCACCGCACGCACGAACAGCAACGCCCAGACAATCTCGGGCACGCTGCGCAGGAAAATCAGCACCCCGCGCACAGGCAGGCGTACCACCCGTGACCCTAACCCGGCCCGTCCGCCCCTGGATGCAGCGCGCAACGACAACGCCCGGCTGGCCAGCAAGCCAGCCGGGATTGCCAGCAGCAATGCCAGCGCCATGCCGGCAGTCGCCACGGCCAAGGTCTGCAACGTGGCGTCGTACAGCAATGCAAGAAAATCGGCGTCGTGGGCCGGTGGCCAGAACGCGCGGGTGAACTGGGCGATCTGCTGCCGGTTCTCTGCCTGCAGCAGCACACCGGGGTTCAGCTCGCTCAACCGTATACCCGGCCACAGGACTGCCACAGCCAGCACGGCCAGCAGCAACCGCGGCAATAAGGCCGGGTCGCGGGTGCTGGCTTTCAGCATCGCGGAATCTGCACGGTCAGGGGTGCCCCAGGGGCTGGCGGCGAAGCCAGGTGTTCGTTGGCGTACAGTGCATCCAGCATCTGCCTGGTAACCGCAGTGGCCGGGCAGTCGAACGCCACCTGCCCCTCGCGAATACCGACCACCCGAGGGAAATGCGCCAGCGCCAGCTCCACCGCATGCAGGCTGGCCACCAGGGTCACGCCATGGCGCTGGGCGTGGCGGTTGAGCAAGGCCAGGCTGTGGTCGGCCAGCACCGGGTCCATGGCCGACACGGGTTCGTCGGTGAGCAGCACCTGCGGCCGTTGATACAACGCGCGCGCGATACCGACCCGTTGCAACTGCCCGCCGGACAGTTGCCCACATTGCACGAACAGCTTGTCGGCCAGGCCCAGCTCAGCCAGAACCTGCCGAGCGCCCGCAACATCGCTGGGGTACAGCAGGTTGAACAAGCCGCGTGACAGCCCCCACTGCCCCAGGCGCCCTGCCAGCACTGCCGTGACCACGCGCTGGCGCGGCGGCAAGGGTGGCGCCTGGTGTACCAGGCCGACCCGCGCACGCAAGCGTTGACGCGCCCGTACCGACAACGCCCAGGGCTGCTCGCCGAGCAGTTCTAGGCGCCCGCTGTCAGGCCGCACGGCTGTGGCCATCAGGTGCAGCAAGCTGGACTTGCCCGCGCCCGAAGGCCCGATGATGGCCACGCGCTCGCCGTGGTCGATCTGCAGGTTGACCGCATCGAGTGCGCGCACCTGGCCGTGGCGCAGGCCGGCGCCATGCAGGTGGATGGCTGCGTTCGAGGCTGTCACTTGAGCAGGCCGGCCTCACGCGCCGCTTGCTCGGTGCCCACGTAGTTCTCGGCCTTGGTCTCGATGAAGCGGCTGGCGGCCTGCAGGTCGAGAATCGCCTTGTGCGCCGGGTTGGCCGGGTCGAGGGCGAGGAAGGCCTGTTTGATCTTCTCTTTCAGCGCCGGGTCCATGTTGCCGCGCACGGTCCAGTTGTAGTCGAAATAGGTCGGGGTGGTGGCAAATACCTTCACCTTGCTGGTATCGACCTTGCCGGCGTCCACCAGCTTCTGCCAGACGCTGGCATTGAGCACACCTGCGTCGACCTTGCCCGCCTGCACCCACGCCACGGTGGCGTCATGGGCACCGGAATAGGCCACACGACTGAAGTAGTCCTCAGGCTTGATGTTGTCTTGCTTAAGCATGAAGTAGCGCGGCATCAGGCTCCCCGACGTGGACGAGATGGAGCCGAAGGCAAACGACTTGCCCTTCAGGTCGGCCAGGCTTTTCACGTTGGGGTCGGCGGTGATGAACTTGGAGGTGAACTGCGCATCCTGCTCACGCTGCACCAACGGCGTGACGGTCGGGTCCTTCAGGTGTACCTGGACGAAGGTGAACCCACCCAGCCAGGCCAGGTCGAGGCGGTCGGAAGCCAGCGACTCGACCACAGCCGGGTAATCGGCCACCGGCACGAATTTCACTTCCATGCCCAACTGCTTGGCTAGGTACTCGCCCAACGGCTTGAACTTGCGCTGCAGTTCGGTGGGTGCTTCGTCGGGGATGGCGCTGACCCGCAAAGTTTCAGCGGCCTGCACGACAACGGCACAGCAGGACAGCACAAGGCCAGCGGCGAGCGCCAGGGGGCGTTTGAGCATGGGGTGTTCTCCGGTTCAATGGCGGGGAAAAGAGGCTGCAAGTCGCAAGTCGCAAGCTGCAAGCTGCAAGCTGCAAGCAAAAGCAGCCTGCATGTGGCTTTTGCTTTTGCTTTTGCTTGAAGCTTGAAGCTTGAAGCTTGAAGCTCGCAGCTGGCCCAAGGAATTATAAGAGGCACAGGCGCAAAGGCCAGCTTTGCTACAATCGCGCAACAAATTGACCTGCTGAGGTACGCATGAGCGAGCCGATTCGCCTGACCCAGTACAGCCACGGTGCCGGCTGTGGCTGCAAGATCTCCCCCAAGGTGCTGGACGTGATCCTCGCTGAAAGCGGCACCCAGGCCCTGGACCCGAAACTGTGGGTCGGCAACGCCTCACGCGATGATGCCGCGGTATACGCACTGGACGACGACCGTGGCGTGGTTTCGACCACCGACTTCTTCATGCCGATCGTCGATGACCCCTATGACTTCGGTCGGATCGCCGCCACCAACGCCATCAGCGACATCTATGCCATGGGCGGCGACCCGCTGATGGCCATCGCCATCCTTGGCTGGCCTGTCAACGTGCTGCCACCGGAAGTCGCCCGCGAAGTCATCCGCGGTGGCCGTGCCGTGTGCGCTGAAGCCGGTATTCCTCTGGCCGGCGGCCACTCCATCGACGCTCCCGAGCCCATCTTCGGCCTGGCTGTCACCGGCGTGGTCAGCAAGCGCCACCTCAAGCGCAACGACACCGCTAGCGCCGGCTGCCAGCTGTACCTGACCAAGCCACTGGGCATCGGCATCCTCACCACTGCCGAAAAAAAGGCCAAGCTGCGCGCGCAGGACCAAGGGCTGGCCCGTGACTGGATGTGCACCCTCAATACCCCCGGCAGCCGCTTTGGCAAGCTGGACGGGGTCAAGGCCATGACCGACGTCACCGGCTTCGGCCTGCTCGGCCACCTGGTCGAACTGGCAGAAGGCAGCGGCCTTACCGCGCACCTGGACTACGCCGCTGTACCGCGCCTGCCCAGTGTCGACCACTACCTGGCCGAGGGTTGCATCCCCGGCGGCACCCTGCGCAACTACGACAGCTACGGGCACAAGATCGGTACGCTCAGCGACGACCAGAAGCACCTGCTGTGCGACCCGCAAACCAGCGGTGGCCTGCTGGTGGCAGTTACCCCGGAAGGTGAAGCAGAGTTCCTGGCGGTGGCCGCCGAACTGGGCCTGAAACTGTCTCCGATCGGCAAGCTGGTCGAGCGACAGAGCCATGCGGTCGAGGTGATCTGATGCGCCCCGACTGCACCGATTTTCGCCAGCTGTTCCTCGACGACGTGCCGATGATGGACATGCGCGCGCCGGTCGAATTCGCCAAGGGCGCCTTCCCTGGCGCGCTCAACCTGCCGCTGATGAACGACCAGGAACGGCAGAAGGTCGGCACCTGCTTCAAGCAACAGGGCCAGGCCGCCGCCATCGCGCTGGGCCACCAGTTGGTCAGCGGTGCTACCAAGCAGGCCCGCCTGCAAGCCTGGGTAGCCTTTACCCAGGCGCATCCCGAGGGCTACCTGTACTGCTTCCGGGGCGGCCTGCGCTCGCAGATCGTGCAGGGCTGGCTGCGCGATGAAGCGGGCATCCAGTACCCACGCGTCAAAGGTGGCTACAAGGCCATGCGTAACTATCTGCTGGGGACGACCCAACAGGCGGTGGCCCAATGCGATTTCGTGCTGGTCGGCGGCCTGACCGGCACCGGCAAGACCGATGTGCTGCAGCAACTGGACAACGTGCTCGACCTGGAAGGCCACGCCAATCACCGCGGCTCCAGCTTCGGCAAGCGCGCCACAGCGCAGCCGGCGCAGATCGATTTCGAGAACCAGTTGGCCATCGATGTGCTGAAGAAGCGTGCCCGAGGGGTCGAGCAGTTCGTGCTGGAAGATGAAGGCCGCATTGTCGGCAGTTGCACGTTGCCGCTGGAGTTGTACCAAGGCATGCAGCGGTATCCGCTGGTGTGGCTGGAGGACAGCTTCGCTAACCGCGTGGCGCGCATTCTTCGCGACTATGTGATCAACCTGAGTGCCGAGTTTGTGGCCGTGCATGGCGAGGAAGACGGTCGCCGCTTGTTTGCCGAGCGCATGCTGCAGAGCATGGCCAACATCCACAAGCGCCTGGGTGGCGAACGCTACCAACGGCTATCGGAAATTCTGCGCCTGGCCCTGGCAGAACAGCAGCGCAGCGGCGCGGTGGACCTGCACCGGGGCTGGATCGAGGGTTTGCTGAACGAGTACTACGACCCGATGTATGCCTACCAGCGGGCCGCCAAGGCCGAGCGCATCGAGTTTGCCGGGGATGCTGTGGAAGTGCGCGAGTACCTCAAGGCCCGGGCACTGCGCCAGCCACACTTGTAAAACCAGGGTCGCTTCGCGCCCCATCGCAGGCAAGCCAGCTCCCACCTCGATCGCATCGACTTCACATCCTGTGCAATCCCTGTGGGGGGCAACTGTCGTGCTCAAAAGCCATAAGCTGGCGCAATCCCTGTGGGAGCTGGCTTGCCGGCGATGAGGCCAGTCCAGGCAATACAAGACAGTTGCTCCCAACACTACACCTGTGGGAGCGGGCATGCCCGCGAAGAGGCCCGTACAGACAATTCACTGCCCCGGGCTAAGCACCCGCTCCAGCTCCGCCGCGCGGTCGCGGGTCATGCTCATCATGCAGGTACCACCCTCCAGCTGCGCCATGGTCCCGCCACTGGCCTGTACATGGAACTGGCAATTGCCATCGCGGTACGCCAGCCACTTGCGCTGCACATCGAGCAAAATTTTCTGCTGCCCGGCATCCAGCTTGCCCATCAGTTGCTTGTACACCCGGTTCAACCGCTGGTCCTGCACCTGCGTCTCGGCCCCGATGCACTCACTCATGGCCACCGTACTGGAGGCCTTGTCCATGCACTGCACGTACGTCGCCGTGTAGTCATCGGCCACCGCCAATGGCAGCACGCAGGTCAGTGCCAGCCCTGCCAGGTATTGCTTGCACATGCCAACTCTCCTTTTAGGTATCAAAGCGTCTGGGGTTGCACCGGCGGCATCAGCACCTTGCCCGGCTCGAATTGCAGCGCTGGCATCTGTGTGGCGGCATAAACCGCCACACCCAACGCCGCAATCAAGGCCACATCAAGCCAGTTCCAACCGGGCATGTCCTCAGCGCTGCGGGCCTTCCAGCAATGCCAGGCCTGACCCAGGCAAAACACGCCCATCGCCGCCAGCCACAGGTAGAAGCCGGCACCAAACCCGCTCAGGTCATGGAATTCATAAGTCTGGTTATCCGGCAGACGGGTGATGCCGAAGCTGCTGCCCGCCAGGTAAGCCGCCGCCAACCCGGCCAGCAATGCCAGCCGGCGAAAGCGCCGGTGGGCAAGGATGGCCAACGCCAGCAGGGGGTTGGCAAACCATTGGTGCAAGCCGAAGGGCAAGCCCCATGGCCCGTACAGCAGCATCTGCAGCGCCGGCATGTGATGCCCGCCATTCATGTGCGCGCCGTTGAAGAACAGGGCGAGCAAGTACAGCAGCAGGCTGATGCTCAGGTAGAAAACGGGCAAAGGGCAAATTCCTAGGCGACCGGAGGCTCAAGCAGAAGACCATAGATGCCGGAGTCGGACAACTCACCGGCCACGCACCAGCGCGCCCGCAGGGTGCCTTCCAACACAAAGCCCTGACGTTCGAGGGTGCGCGCCGAGCCTTGGTTACGCGGGTCGATCTCGCCTTCCAGGCGGCGCATGTGCAGGGTGTTCGCCAGGTAATCGATGAAGCAGGTGAGCGCTTCGTCCATGTAGCCCCTACCCTGTACGGCGCTGGCCAGGCAGTAGCCGATCTCGCCGCGGCGGGAAACATCGTCGATGTTGAACAGCTGGACCATGCCGATCAGCTCGCCATTGTCACGGCGGTACATACCCAGCTTGAGCTGGTCGCCATTGGCATAGGCTTCGCGGTCGGCGGCCAGGGCGCTTTCGGCCTCGGCCAGGTTTTGCCAAGGGGCATGGTGCCAATAACGCATGACCTCGGGGTCGGCCATGATCGCCAGCCACTGCGCGGCATCGGCATGGCGCATGGGGCGCAGTTGCAGGCGCGGGCTGTCGAGGCAGAGGTCACTGGGGAAACTGCGGGGTGGGGTCACGCCGGATCTCCTGTCCATTGCTGGGGAGATGACAGTTTAACGTCAAGCGCGAGGTTACGGCATCCCGGGGCTGCTGCGCAGCCCATGGCGACCCAAGACCTGAGCTTTGCGCAGTACCTGTGGGAGCTGGCTTGCCGGCGATAGGGCCAGTGCAGGCCAGCGAAAAAGCGTCAGGCCACCTCGGCCCCATCATCCGGCCAATGCGGCTCGTTGGCCCCAGGCGGTGTCAGCGGTGGCAGGCCATATGCTGCCCGGGCAGCGTCACAACTGGGGTTATGTACCCCACCCTCCCACGACGCCTCGAACTCACGGCAGGGGCTGGAGCGGTTGGCATAAATGGTACAGGCCACCTCTTTGCCAACCTCGCCCTGAAGGGCGATACAGCGGCAAGGCTTGGCATCGGTGCCGATCATGGCCACACGGGTAGGGTTGACCTGCACCACCAGGTCATCCGGGACAACGCCCCCGGCAGACTGGCATTCGCCCCAGAAGAAAGACACACGGAAGTACCCGCAGCAGGCGCCGCAGTCAAGGCAAGGGTTGTATTCGGACATGATGGCACGGAGGGAAGGTTGTTGTTATCGGGTCTGGCCCGCGGCGCCATTCTCAGTCCAAGCAGGGGCGGCTGGATAGGGGGGCAATGCAAAAAAATTGCCGCTGATCCGGCCGCCTGGCACCGCTAGCAGATGGCTTTGTAAGTGTCGGCGTCCCAGCGCTGCAAGGCCAGGCCCGTGCTGGGTTCGTAGGCTGCGCCCTGCACCTCGCTGAAGCGCATGGGCGCTTGACCACAGTGCACCAGGCGGTCGTCCTTCTCACCCTCGGTGAGCACGGTATAGGACGCATTTCGCATGGCCTGGTACTGGTCATCCGCCGCTGCCATTTGCTGGTGATATTGCATCAACTGGCTGTCGGTCAACGCCAGGCGCTTGCCCAACTGCACACCCCAGCGGGCCAGGCAGACTTCGGCGAAGTGGCGAACGATCAACCCCGGTTCAGCCAACGCCTTGCCCGCGCCCGCGCCGTCAACCGAGGCGTTGCCTACCAGCGTGGCATGCCGGCCAGGCATTGGATAAATGCAGATGCGTGTGGTGCTCGCCACGGCAGGAACCACGCAGGCAAACCCTTTGGAACGCTCATCCCGCGAATAGAACCCCACGTACTCCTTCACGTTGCCGGCCAGGCTGACCCGCTGCTGCTGCACATTGCCAACCCCCGGTACCGGGTCGATGGCAAAGATGTTCACCGGTATGTCGCGCACTACAGGGTCTTGTGCCATGGCATTGGCCAGCATGTGGCAACTGATCCCTCCCCTGCTCCAGCCCACCAGGTTGACCTGGGTCGGCAGGCGCGGCTTGCGGAACATACTGATGATGCCCTCCTGCAATTGCTGCGGTGTTGGGTGGCGGGCGCCGTAGCTGTAGTTGCGCCAGAACCATGAGGCCGCAGACCCGGCATCCGGTATCGGCACCCCGGCTTGCTTCAGTCGCTCGTATTCTTCCTTGCTCAGTTCGTTGCGCTGCCAGTTGCTTTCGCCTTTGATCACCTGCAGCACGTGGTTGACGTTTTCTTCCCAGCCGCGGCCAAACAGCTGCCCGGTCCAGTTGTAATAGCCACCAGGTTCCACGAACAGGTTATCATCCTGAAGGTTGCCGCTGCCTGGACCATCGACAGCAATCCAATGGGCGAACTCGTGGCCCTGCTCGTTGCTGGCCAGGGTCGAAACCAGCTCGCCGTTCCAGAAGTTGGGGTTGGCGTGGTCGAAGCGGTGCGAGCCGGTGCCGCAGAAATAGGCGGTGAAGACACTCATGGGGGCGATCTCTTTGGTGAGAAATGAGTGCCGAAGGTAGGTTGGCTGAGGTTTGGAATGCAGGCGGAAAGCTCGCCCGGCTGAAGACCCTGGGGCTGCTTTGCAGCCCTTTCGCGACACAAGGCCGCTCCCACAGGTACAGCGCAGCTTCCGGATGCTGCGTGGTCCCTGTGGGAGCGGCCTTGTGTCGCGATGGGCCGCAAAGCGGCCCCTAAAGCTTACTTGCGAGCCAGCCCGTCGGCCCGGAACATCTGCCGAATGCCGCGAATGGCCTGGCGAATGCGGTCCTGGTTCTCGATCAGGGCAAAGCGCACATGATCATCGCCGTAATCACCGAAACCGATGCCCGGCGACACGCATACCTTGGCCTCGGCCAGCAGCTTCTTGGAAAACTCCAGCGACCCCAAGTGCGCATACGCCGGCGGGATCTTCGCCCAGACGTACATCGACGCCTTGGGGTTCTCGACCATCCAGCCCAGCTCGTGCAGGCCTTTGACCAGCAGGTTGCGGCGCTGGCGGTACTGCTCGGCAATGTCGCGCACGCACTGCTGGTCGCCTTCCAGGGCAGCGATGGCCGCCACCTGCAGCGGGGTGAAGGTGCCGTAGTCGTGGTAGCTCTTGATCCGCGCCAGTGCATTGACCAGCTCGGGGTTGCCGACCATGAAGCCAATGCGCCAACCCGCCATGTTGTAGCTTTTGGACAGGGTGAAGAACTCCACCGCAATGTCCTTGGCGCCCGGCACCTGCATGATCGACGGGGCTTTCCAGCCGTCATAGACGATGTCGGCATAGGCCAGGTCATGCACCACCAGCACACCATACTGCTTGGCCAGTGCCACCACACGCTCGAAGAAGTCCAGCTCCACGCACTGCGCGGTGGGGTTGGACGGGAAGCCAAGGATCATCATCTTCGGCTTGGGTATCGACTCGCGAATGGCGCGCTCAAGCTCGTTGAAGAAGTCCACCCCCGGCACCAGCGGCACAGAGCGCACCTGGGCGCCGGCGATCACCGCGCCGTAGATGTGGATCGGGTAGCTGGGGTTGGGCACCAGCACGGTGTCGCCCTGGTCGAGGGTGGCCAGCATCAGGTGCGCCAGGCCTTCCTTCGAGCCGATGGTGACAATGGCTTCGTGCTCCGGGTCGATGTCGACGTCGTAGCGTTCTTTGTACCAGTTGGAGATGGCCCGGCGCAGGCGCGGAATTCCGCGCGAGGTGGAATAGCCGTGGGTGTCTTCACGCTGGGCAACCTGCACCAGCTTCTCGACGATGTGCGGCGGCGTGGCGCCATCGGGGTTACCCATGCTCAGGTCGATGATGTCCTCGCCACGGCGGCGGGCAGCCATCTTGAGCTCGGCAGTGATATTGAAGACGTAAGGGGGGAGACGATCGATGCGCGCAAAGCGGCGCGGCGAACTTGGGTTGGCCATGGTTTCCTCTGAGAACGTAAGCGCCCGGAACCGTCCGAGCGACGCTGGCCGATGTGGCGGCCTGGATCAGAAGATAGTGCCGAGACAGGATACCTGTAAAGGACAAATTCCTGTTTTTTTGGATCTTTTCAGAAGTATTTTTTGAAAATACAGGATTTATGTTTTCCTGCGCTGGCCTCTTCGCGGGCTCGCCCGCTCCCACAGGGTTACCCGCAGCCCCTGGGACCTGCGCCGTACCTGTGGGAGCGGGCAAGCCCGCGAAAAGGCCGGCACAGGAAAAACACCCATAAAAAAACCCCAGCACATGGCCGGGGTTTTCGTGAAACAGGCAGCTATTTCAGCGTGCGTATGTCATCAGCACGTCCGCAGCGGTTTGGCTGTCCACACCCATCATCACGCTCAGGGCAGTGACGGTGAGGATGGAGAAGCCGAACACCTTGCGCGCCCACTTGCTGTCGTCCTCGGCCTTGTAGCCACCCCAGGCCATGTACAGCCAGTACAGGCCCATGGCAGCTGCCACGGCCAGGTAGCCGAGGCCGGCGTAACCGCCGAGGGTGAGCATCAAGGTAGCAAGCACGAAAGCCAGTACGTACAGCACGATCTGCTTCTTCGCCGCGAGAATGCCGCGTGCCACCGGCAGCACCGGAATGTTGGCAGCGCTGTAATCCTTGAAGCGGAAGATGGCAATGGCAAAGCTGTGCGGCATTTGCCACAGGCTGAACATCACCAGCAGGGTTACCGCAGCCAGGTCGAAGCTGTTGCTCACGGCGCAGTAGCCGATCACCGGAGGCATGGCACCCGACAGGCTGCCGACCAAGGTGCCGTGCACCGATTTGCGCTTCAGCCACAGGCTGTAGAAGCCGACGTAGACGACGAACCCTACTGCTGCGCAGAACGCCGACAGCGGGTTGGCCTGGACATACAGCAGGCTGAAACCCGCCACCCCAAGCAGGGTGGCGTAGATCAGCGCGAGGGGCAGCGACATGCCGCCCTGAACCATCACGCGGTTCTTGGTGCGCTCCATCTTGTGGTCGATGTCACGGTCGATGCAGTTGTTGAACACGCACCCGGACGCCACCACCAGCGAAGTACCGATCACCGCCGCCAGGAACAGGGCGAAATCCACATGGCCCTTCGAGGCAAGGAAGAAACCGCCTGCCACGGAAAGCACGTTACCGAAAATGATCCCCGGTTTGGTGATTTGGATAAAGTGCTTAACGGACATGCAGTCTTACCTCACTTGGCCAGCATTTCGAAGTGGATGCTGAACATGATCCACAGCGACAGGCCGACCAGCAGTGCGATCACCAGCGTGGTGAACAGGAACGTCGATACGTTGTTGCGTTGCTCTTTCGAGCGGTCCATGTGCAGGAAGTACACCAGGTGCACAACTACCTGAATCACGGCCATGGCAACGATGATCAGAACGGTCAGGTTCTTCGGCAGGCTGGCGGTCATGGCCAGGCCGAACGGGATCGCGGTCAGGATGATCGACAGTACGAAACCGATCATGTACGACTTGACGCTGCCGTGATTACCTTCGTGATGAGTGTCGTGTGCGTTAGCCATTACAGAACCCCCAGCAGGTAAACGACGGTGAATACGCAGATCCAGACCACGTCCAGGAAGTGCCAGAACAGGCTCAGGCAGCTCATGCGGGTCTTGGCGGTCGGCGTGATGCCGTGCTTGTTGATCTGGTACATCATGATTGCCATCCAGATCAGACCAGCAGTCACGTGCAGACCGTGGGTACCTACCAGGGCAAAGAAGCCCGACAGGAAGCCACTGCGCTGCGGGCCGAAGCCCTCGCCGATCAGGTGATGGAATTCATAGATTTCCATCGCGATGAAGCCTGCACCGAACAGGAAGGTCACAGCCAACCAGCCCAGTACACCTGCTTTCTTGCCATCGAACATCTTCAGCATGGCGAAGCCGAAGGTGATCGAGGACAGCAGCAGGAACAGCGTTTCAACAGCTACGAAGTCGAGCTGGAAGATGTCGTGACCCGACGGGCCGCCGGCAAAACTGCCGGACAGCACCGCGTAGGTGGCGAAGAGCGACGCAAACAGGATGCAGTCGGTCATCAGGTACAGCCAGAAACCCAATACGGTCATCTGGCCCGAGTCGTGGTGGTGGTCGTCATGCCCATGGTCGTGACCATGAGCTGCGCCGCCGTGCATTACTTGACTGGACATTGATTACACCCGCTCAAACGATTCGACACGTGCGCCGGCAGGCAGAGCACCTGCTTTGGCCAGCGCTTTCATACGCTCGCCTTCGATGCGCGCCACTTCTTCGGCCGGAACCATGTAGCCCTGGTCGTCACGTGCAGCGTGGCGAACGAAGACAGCGATGGTTGCAACCAGGCTCGCGCCCACCAGCCACCAGATGTGCCAGATGAATGCGAAGCCGAAGACGGTCAGGAACAGGCCCATGAACAGACCGGTAGCAGTATTGCTCGGCATGTGGATGGCTTCGTACTTGGCCGGAACCTTGTACGCAACGCCTTCTTCCTTGGCTTCGTGCCAGCAGTCCAGGCCAACTTTCTCAGGCATGTGAGCGAAGTTGTAGAACGGAGGTGGCGAAGAAGTCGACCATTCCAGAGTACGGCCGCCCCATGGGTCGCCGGTCACGTCCAGGTTCTGGTTGCGGTCGCGGACCGAAACGTACAGCTGGATCAGCTGGCAAGCGATACCGAACAGGATCAGCACGGCGCCGACAACGGCTACGTACAGGTAGGGTTCCCACAGTGGGTTGTCGGAGTGGTTCAGACGACGAGTCATGCCCATGAAGCCCAGGGCGTACAGCGGCATGAACGCAACGTAGAAGCCCGACAGCCAGAACCAGAAGGCAGCTTTGCCCCACTTCTCGTTCAGGGTGAAGCCGAAGGCTTTCGGGAACCAGAAGGCGAAACCGGCGATGTAGCCGAATACCGCGCCACCGATGATCACGTTGTGGAAGTGCGCAATAACAAACAGGCTGTTGTGCAGAACGAAGTCAGCACCCGGAACGGCCAGCAGTACGCCGGTCATGCCACCGATGGAGAAGGTGACCATGAAGCCCAGGGTCCAGAGCATTGGCGGGGTGAAGCGCACACGGCCCTGGTACATGGTGAACAGCCAGTTGAACAGCTTCACACCGGTCGGGATGGAGATCAGCATCGTCGCCAGGCCGAAGAAGGTGTTGACGCTGGCACCGGCACCCATGGTGAAGAAGTGGTGCAGCCATACCGCAAAGCCAAGGATGGCGATCGCGCCCGATGCGTAGATCATCGAGTGGTGGCCGAACAGGCGTTTGCCAGAGAACGTCGAAGTCACTTCCGAGAACACGCCGAAGGCCGGTAGGATCAGGATGTAAACCTCAGGGTGACCCCACGCCCAGAACAGGTTGACGTACATCATCGGGTTCCCACCAAGCTCGTTGGTGAAAATGTGGAAGTCCAGATAACGGTCAACAGTCAGCAGCGCAAGTGCAGCAGTCAGGATCGGGAACGATGCAACGATCAGGACGTTGGCCCAGGTGCAGGTCCAGGTGAAGATCGGCATGTCCATCAGCTTCATGCCAGGTGCGCGCATCTTCATCACGGTGACGAGGAAGTTCACGCCGGTAAGCGTCGTACCCAATCCGGATAGCTGTAGCGCCCAGATATAGTAATCGACACCTACCCCAGGGCTGTACTGGATGCCTGCGAGCGGCGGATAGGCAACCCAGCCGGTCTTGGCGAATTCACCAACGCCCAGCGAGATGTTGACCAGCAGCACGCCTGCCAGCAGCAGGTAGAAGCTCAGGGAGTTCAGGAACGGGAAGGCAACGTCACGTGCACCGATCTGCAGAGGAACCGCCAGGTTCATCAGGCCGGTGAAGAACGGCATCGCCATGAAGATGATCATGATCACACCGTGGGCGGTGAAGATCTGGTCATAGTGTTCAGGCGGCAGGTAGCCTTCGGAGCCACCGGTTGCGGCAGCCAGCTGGGTACGCATCATGATGGCGTCGGCAAAGCCGCGCAGCAGCATGACCATCGCGACGATGATGTACATCACGCCGATCTTTTTGTGGTCGACAGTAGTCAGCCACTCGCTCCACAAGTAGGTCCACTTGCGGAAATAGGTGATAAGACCGACGACAGCGATACCGCCGAGCGCGATCATGGCAAGCGTCACCATGACTATCGGCTCGTGATAGGGTATCGCCTCCAGGCTTAATTTACCGAACATCTCTTACTCCTCTGCACCGGCAGCTGGTTGCATACTCGATTCCACACCCTTGGTTGTGGCCAGATCTTTGCTGCCAGCTTCTTCGTGGCTACGGCCGCGGTTCATGCCTTCGTACTTGTCTACGATCAGCTGGAACTGCTCTGGCGAGGCCTCGCTATACAGCGCGACTGGGTTGTTTTCGCTTGGTTTGGCCAAGGCTTCATATTCGGCCTTGTCCAGCTTCTTCGGCGACTGCTTGACCTCGGCGACCCACTTGTCGAAGTCTTCCTGGGAAGTGGCAGTAGCCTTGAATTTCATGCCGGTGAAGCCAGCACCGCTGTAGTTGGCGCTGATACCGTCGAATTCGCCGTTTTCGTTGGCGATCAGGTGCAGCTTGGTGGTCATGCCGGCCATGGCGTAGATCTGGCCGCCCAGACCCGGGATGAAGAACGAGTTCATCACGGCGTCGGAGGTGACGCGGAAGTTGACCGGGGTGTTAGCCGGGAAGACGATCTTGTTGACCGTGGCAATGCCCTGCTCCGGGTAGATGAACAGCCACTTCCAGTCCAGCGCGACCACGTCGATCTGTACCGGCTTGACGTCAGAGTCCAGCGGACGGTACGGATCCAGCTTGTGGGTGGACTTGTAGGTGACGTAACCCAGGGCGATGATGATCAGGATCGGGATGATCCACACCGCGGCCTCGATCTTGGTCGAGTGCGACCAGTCAGGGGTGTAGGTGGCAGCCTTGTTGGAAGCACGGTACTTCCAGGCGAACGCCAGGGTCATGATGATCACGGGCACCACCACCAGCAGCATCAGCCCGGTAGCGATCAGGATCAGGTTCTTTTGCTCAATGCCGACCTGGCCCTTCGGGTCGAGCAGGGTCCAGTTGCACCCACTGAGTAAAAGCATGCCTAAAAAGGGCAATATGCCAAACAGTCTGGGGTAACGCTTTTTACTCATCTCACGACCTCTAGATCAGCTTGCTTCAATGCAATTTGTGTTTTGGTAGCCAACACTTCGTCCTGCCAAGTGAGGCATGTCGCGCCCGTACTCGCTCCTGCCTGGGTCTGACTGCAGGACCTTGGCTCAAGCGGGTTAGCGGTGCTTATGGTTTCGTAGGCAACAGGCCTGTACTTCAGACCAAGTCCATTTGGTGCGGGAAAACGCGGAGGGGGGTCCGCCCGGTATCGCCGTTGGGCGAAACTTGACGAAGTCAGCAAAAAGAAGCGCTGGGGCTTCCTTCAATCCTGCGACTCGCAAGCAGTGCCGAACGGGAATTGGGGGCGATTGTAGTTAGGTCGCCAACCCTTGACTATGACTTATTGAGCAACAGTCTTTTACAGAATCTGCAACAATGACGACTGATTATTCAACTTCGCGACAGTTTGTCGCACCCCGCTTGCCAGGCCTCAAAGCCGCATACTGCAAGGCTTTGAGATTGATCCAGATCAAGCGGTCGGCAACTTTTCCCTGTTCTCGCGGCCTGTAAAAGACCCCACCCAAATCGGGACTTTTGTCTAAGCCTGGCGGCGGTTTCGGTAGATGCCGAGCGGCACCAGCACAGCGGTCAGAACGAAGGCAACCAGCGCCCATTGCGCCAGCGACAAACCGAGGATCGGTGGGTATGGCGTGCTGCAGAAGCCATCGACCTGGAATGCCAATGGCCACAGCTTGGCCAGCGGCAGGTCATCGACGATCGGCTGGAGCGTATCGATACCACAACTGACCATCGGGTTGGCGAGTATATACACATGGTTGCCGGCCGCAATCATTCCGCCGATAGCACTGAGCACGACCAGGGCCTCGAAGAAGGTCAGGCTACTGCGCCCAGGCATGGCCGCCGCGATAAAAGCGAACACGGCAATGAACAGCAGTGCATAGCGCTGCAAGATGCACAATGGGCACGGCGCCTCACCCAGTACCACCTGCATGTAGAGCGCGCCGCCGATCAGCGAAATGCAGATCAGGCCCAGCAGCACCAGAAAGCGCCGTTCCCGATTCAGGCGCGATGTTTGTTCGTTCATTACCGGTTCCTTCGATGGAAAGTGGCAGCGTGGTCCGCCTGCCCTGGCGCAAGTCTACACGCTGGGCGGGGCCTGTGAGCGTGTCGAGGAAGCGGCGTGATAGCGCTGCGCAGGGCTATCCGGTGTGGCTGAGACCGGCCAGAACGAGGTCGGTTCAACGGCGGGCGGCAAAAAACCACTGCCCGAGCGCCGCGCAGGGGTTAGCCCCTCGACACCCGGGAGTGAAGGATACCGTGATTAAAGGATGATTAAGAATGAAAGCGGCGCTGGTGCTTTCATCTTTCCTTTATATATAGGCACAAAGGTGCGATGCGGGGCATGCCGCTGGAAATGCATAAGCCTGCACCGGCCCTATCGCCGGCAAGCCGGCTCCCACAGGGAACATTACAAGCCCCAAAAGCTGTTCAGTCCCTGTGGGAGCCGGCTTGCCGGCGATAGGCCCGTACAGCCGCTACATCACTCCAGCGCCGCCGCCGGCCCAAAGAACTCGTAGCGGCTCTGCTGTTCCGGCACGCCCAGGCCCCTGAGCTGGCGCTTGACCGCCGCCATGAAGCCCTTTGGCCCGAGGAAGTAAGCATCCACGTCCCGTTCACGCGGCAGCCACTCGGCCAGCAGGTCTTCGCTCAGCACACCGACGGCATCGGCCGCACTACCATCCGGCTCGGCATAGCAGTAGAAGCGCTTGAGCTGCGGGTGGCGCGCCGCCAGGCCATCGATCCAGTCGCGGAAGGCATGCACCGCACCATTGCGTGCGCAGTGAATGAAATGCACCCGACGGCCGGTTTGCAGGGCGGCCTGCAGCATCGCCAGGGTCGGGGTAATGCCCACACCGCCACTGATCAGTACCAGCGGCTTGGCACTGGCTGCCAGGGTGAAGTCACCTGCTGGCGGGAACAGTTGCAGGGTATCGCCAACCTGCAACTGGTCATGCAGGTAGTTGGACACCTTGCCGCCCGCCTCGCGCTTGACGCTGATGCGGTACTCCTTGCCGTCACACAACGCCGACAGCGAATAGTTGCGGCGCTGTTCGGCACCGTCGATGTTCAGTTTCAGGCCAATGTACTGCCCGGGCTCAGCCTTGAGCACCGGTTTGCCGTCCACAGGGGCGAAGTAGAACGAAACGATTTCGCTGCTTTCCTGTTCGCGGCGCACCAGGCGGAACTCGCGGTTCCCGCGCCAGCCACCCTCGGCCGCTTCCTTTTGCTGGTAAAGGTTTTCTTCGGCACCGATCAGGATGTCGGCCAACTGACCATAGGCAGCGCCCCAGGCCTCGATCACCGCCGGGGTGGCAATGTCCTTGCCCAGCACTTCCTCGATGGCCCGCAGCAGGCAACTGCCGACGATCGGGTAGTGCTCCGGCAGAATCTGCAGGGCGACGTGCTTGTTGATGATCTGCCCGACCAGGCCACCCAGTTGCTCCAGCTGGTCGATGTGACGGGCATACATCAGCACGCCGTTGGCCAGCGCGCGCGGCTGGTCGCCGCTGGCCTGGTGGGCCTGGTTGAACAGCGGACGCACCTCCGGGTACTCGCTGAGCATCATGTTGTAGAAGTGAGTGGTCAGCGCTTCCCCCCCGCTTTCCAGCAGGGGGACGGTGGCCTTGATGATCGCGCGTTGGTCGGCATTGAGCATTACGGTGACTCCTGGGCCTAGGGCTTAAAATGACTGCCTGGGTCATTACAGCAATCGTGCCAACTTAAATTTCCAATTAAATCAGTCACTTGCGTATTGCCATGTCAAAACGACTCACCACGACGTATAGTCATATCGACCTAATGGAGTCCATATGACCTCAAAGCCATTGCTCACCACGTTGCTGCCATTGGTCAGCGACCTGTCCCGCGAACTACCCGACCAGGAGCGCTACCGCCGCCTGTTGCAGGCCATGCGCAGCCTGTTGCCATGCGATGCCGCCGCGCTGCTGCGCCTGGACGGGGAATGGCTGGTGCCACTGGCCGTGGACGGGCTGAGCCCCGATACCCTCGGCCGGCGGTTCCGGGTGAGCGAACACCCGCGCTTCCAGGTCCTGCTCAGCCGCCCGGAGCCCACCCGCTTCGCCAGCGATTCCGAGCTGCCCGACCCCTACGATGGCCTGGTGACCGCGGTCGCGGCCTCGCTCGAAGTTCACGACTGCATGGGCTGCCCGCTGATGGTCGATGAGCGCCCATGGGGCCTGGTCACCCTCGATGCGCTGACGCCGGGGCAGTTCCAGAGCCTGGAGCTGGACGCCCTGCAAGCTTTCGCCAGCCTGGCCGCCGCGACCGTAACCGTGGCCGAGCGTATCCAACACCTGGCCCTGCGCGCCGAAGACGAACATCACCGCGCCGAAATCTACCGCCAGGCCAGTGGCCAGAACCAGGAGCTGATCGGCCAAAGCCCGGCCCACAAACGCCTGGTGGAAGAGATCCGCCTGGTCGGTGGCAGCGACCTGACCGTACTGATCACCGGCGAGACCGGTGTTGGCAAGGAGCTGGTGGCACAAGCCCTGCACCAGGCCAGTAGCCGCGCCAACCAGCCGCTGGTCAGCCTCAATTGCGCAGCCCTGCCGGACACACTGGTGGAAAGTGAGCTGTTCGGCCATGTGCGCGGGGCCTTCACCGGCGCGCACGGCGAGCGCCGCGGCAAGTTCGAACTGGCCAACGGCGGCACGCTGTTCCTCGACGAAGTCGGCGAACTGCCGCTGACCGTGCAGGCCAAGCTGCTGCGCGTTTTGCAAAGCGGTCAGTTGCAACGCCTGGGGTCGGACCGCGAGCACCGCGTGGACGTGCGCCTGATCGCCGCCACCAACCGTGACCTGGCGGCCGAGGTGCGCAACGGCAACTTCCGCGCCGACTTCTATCACCGCCTCAGCGTGTACCCGCTGCAGGTACCGCCACTGCGCGAACGTGGGCGTGATGTGCTGCTATTGGCCGGCTACTTCCTCGAACAGAACCGTTCGCGCCTGGGCCTGAACAGCCTGCGCCTGAGCAGTGAGGCCCAGGCCGCGCTGCTGGCGTATGCCTGGCCTGGCAACGTGCGCGAACTGGAACACCTGATCGGCCGTTCGGCGCTCAAGGCGCTGGGCCAACACCCCGACCGACCACGTATCCTGACCCTTGAGGCCAGCGACCTGGACGTGCGTACAACGGCACCGGCGGCCGCAGCCACGCCCCTCCCTGCCCCGCCGCTGTCGCTAGCCAACCTGCCCGAGGGTGGCCTGCGCGAGGCCGTCGACAGCTACCAGCGCCAGGTGATCGAAGCGTGCCTGCAACGGCATCAGGACAACTGGGCGGCAGCGGCGCGCGAGCTGGGTCTGGACCGTGCCAACCTCAGCCGATTGGCCCGTCGGCTGGGGCTTCGCTGAGGTTTATCTACAAAAGGATTAACCCAGAAAGCCATCTGGTTGCTTCCCGCCTGGCTGCTATATCTCCCTAACCACCCCACTCTCGGCTGCCTGGTCGAGGCTGTGCGTAACACCCCTGCACGGGTCCTGTTACTGCGGTTGTAGCCCGATAACGGGCTGGGGGTTCCGGACACCAGCAGGGAGCATCCATGGACAACATCGTCGTCGCCGATAAGCAAACTGAAGTCGCCACTCAGAGCGCCTGGGGCAATATCAATCTCAAAGGGCCAGGCGTCGTGCAGATGCCCGTGGCTCCCGATCAGCTGGCCACCGTCACCCAGCGCGGGCAGGACTTGGTCCTCACCCTGAAGTCCGGGGAAAAAATCACCATCGGCAATTTCTTCGCAGTGGACCAGGCCGGTGTCGGCAGCGACATTGTCTTCGTTGGCGAGGACGGCACCCTGTGGCACGCCCAGTACAATGCGGCGGCATTCGAGGGCTTCACCTTCGAAGACGTAAACTCCCTGGATGAGCTGGTTGCAGGCCTGGGTACCGCTGGCAGCGCCATGCCCACCTGGGCGATTGCCGGGCTCAGCCTGCTCGGTGCCGGCGGTGCGGCGGCGGCGGCCGGCAGCGGGGGTGGCGGTGGCGGGGGTGGCTCCGACCCGGACACTACCCCACCGGCCACGCCCATCGACCTGTTGGTATCGCCCGATGGCCTGCGCCTGAGCGGCCGTGCCGAAGCCGGCTCGACGGTAACCGTACGCGGGGCCGACGGCGCGGTGCTGGGCACTGCCGTAGCCGGCGCCGACGGCCAGTTCAGCATCACCCTGCAACCTGCGCAAACCGATGGTCAGGCCCTGGAGGTCAGTGCCAGCGATGCTGCCGGAAATGTTTCACCACCGGCCAGCATCAATGCGCCAGACATCGACACGCCCGACACCACGGCCCCCGACCAGCCGAGCGACCTGGCCCTTGCCAACGGCGTTACCCTCAGCGGTCGCGGCGAGCCGGGTGCCACCGTACAGGTGCGCGATACTGCCGGTAACCTGATCGGCAGCGGCGTGGTCAACGCCGACGGCACTTTCAGCCTCACCCTTTCCCCCGCACAAGCCAACGGTGAAGCCCTGGACATACGCCAGGTAGATGCCGCCGGCAACAGCTCGACACCCTTGGCGTTCACAGCCCCGGATATCACCGCCCCGGCTGCGCCGAGCGCACTGGTGATCAGCGAGGACGGTACGGTACTCACCGGCCGTGCCGAACCCGGCAGCACCGTACGTATCCTCGCCGCCGACGGCAGCGAGCTGGGCACCGCAGTGGTCGGCGCCACGGGCGTATTCAGCATCACCCTCAGCCCGGCGCAAGTGGATGGCCAAACACTGCAAGCCACGGCCACCGACGCATCTGGCAACACCTCTACCGCCAGTTCGGTGACCGCGCCGAGCGTCGACGGCGGCGACACCACCCCACCCGAAGCACCGAGCGACCTGGCCATCGGCCTGGCCGGCAGCCAGCTCAGCGGCCGTGGCGAAGCCGGCAGCACCGTGCAGGTGCGTGATGCCGCAGGCACGGTCATCGCAACCGGCACCGTCGGCGCGGATGGCACCTTCGCCATTACCCTGGACCCGGCCGTCAAGGATGGCAGCACCCTGCAAGTCACCCTCACCGACGCTGCCGGCAACGTGTCGCAGCCAGGCGCAGTGACGTCGCCCGACCTGCTGCCACCGGCACAGCCCACCGACCTGGCACTGGCGGACGGCGTGACCTTCACCGGCCGCGGCGAACCGGGTGCCACCGTACAGGTGCGCGACGCTGCCGGTAACCTGCTCGGCTCGGCGGAGGTCAACCAGGACGGAACGTTCAGCCTCAACCTGTCCCCTGCCCAGGCCAACGGTGAAGCGCTTGACGTACGCCTGGTCGACGCCGCCGGCAACAGCTCGACGCCCCTGCAATTCAACGCCCCGGACATTACTGCGCCGGATGCCGTAAGCGATATCCTGGTCGGTGCGGGCGGCACCAGCCTCAGTGGCCATGGCGAAGCAGGGGCTTCTGTGGAAGTGCGGGATGCCGACGGCAACCTGCTGGGTCGTGGCCTGGTCACGGCCAACGGCACCTTCCTGATCGACCTCGACCCGGCCGTGCAACCCGGCGACCAGCTGACCCTGCTGCAAGTGGACCCCAGCGGCAACGCTTCGGTGGCCGTCGAGTACGATGTCCCCCTCACCCCTGCCCCGGCCAGCCCCAGCGGGCTGGCCATCGATGCCGATGGCACTACCCTCACGGGCAGCGCCCCTGCCGGCAGCCGAGTGGAAGTACGCGATGCCAGCGGCACGCTGATTGGCAGCGCCACAGCCAACGCCGACGGCAGCTTCAGTATCGAACTCACCCCTGCCCAGGCCAACGGCGAACTGCTGGACGTACTGGCCCTCGATGCCGAGGGCGTGTCCTCCGTGCCCACCCAGATCACCGCGCCCGATATCACGGCACCCGCGGCACCTGCCGAGCTGGCAGTCAGTGCCGACGGCAGCGTGATCACCGGCCGCGCCGAACCCGGCAGCACCGTGCGCATCGTCGCAGCCGATGGTACCGAACTGGGCAGCGCCGTGGTCGGCCCGACCGGGGTGTTCAGCATCGAGCTGGCCCCACCACAGACTGACGGTGAAGTGCTGCAAGCCACCGCCACCGATGCCGCGGGCAACACCTCAGCCACCAGCGCGGTGACCGCGCCGGACCTCGATGGGGTCGATACCACGCCACCGACAGCGCCGACCGACCTGGCCATAGCGCTGGCCGGTAGCCAGCTGAGCGGCCGCGGCGAACCGGGCGCCAGCGTGCAAGTCCGTGACGCGGCCGGGAATATCCTGGCCACCGGCAGCGTAGGTGCCGACGGCAGTTTCACCATCACCCTGGACCCGCCGGTGAATGACGGCAGTGCCCTGCAAGTGACCCTGACCGATGCTGCCGGCAACCTGTCGCCTCCCGGCTCGGTCACCTCACCCGACCTGCAACCACCTGCGCCGCCAACCGAATTGGCCCTGCTTGGTGGGGTCACCTTCAATGGCCGCGGCGAGCCCGGCGCCACCGTGCAGGTGCGCGACGCGGCTGGCACCCTTATCGGCAGCGGCGTGGTGGGTGCGGACGGAGCGTTCAGCCTGTCCTTGTCACCTGCCCAGGCCAATGGCGAGGCCCTGGATGTGCGCCTGGTCGATGCTGCCGGCAACAGCTCGACACCGCTGGCAATCACCGCACCCGACACCACGCCACCGGCGGCTGTGAGCAACATCGTGGTCGGCGCCGATGGCCTGGCGCTGAGTGGGCGTGGTGAAGCCGGCGCCACCGTTGAAGTGCGAGATGCCGACGGCACCGTGATCGGCAGCGGCGTGGTCAGCGCTAACGGTACCTTCCTGATCGACCTCGAACCGGCCGTGCAGCCCGGCGCGCAACTGAGCCTGGTGCAGACCGACCCGAGTGGCAATGCCTCCGAGGCGCTGCAGTTCGCAGTGCCGACCACGCCTGCGCCCGCCAGCCCCAGCGACCTGGTGGTTGCCGAAGATGGCAGCAGCATCAGCGGCACCGCGCCGGCTGGCACCCGTGTGGAGGTCCATGATGCCAATGGCACGCTGCTTGGCAGTGGGGTTGCAGGCGACGATGGCAGCTTCACCGTCACCCTCGACCCCGCCCAGGCCAATGGCGAACTGCTGGACGTGGTGGCCATTGATGACAGCGGTGCTTCGTCCCTGCCAGCCCAGATCTCCGCACCGGACATCACCCCACCGGTCACCCCCAGCGAGCTGGTGATCAGCGCCGACGGCAGCGTGCTCACCGGCCGTGCCGAAGCCGGCAGCACCGTACGCGTGCTGGCGGCCGACGGCACCACGGTGCTTGGCACCGCGGTAGTCGGTGCCACCGGCAGCTTCAGCATCCCCCTCGACCCCGCCCAGGTAAACGGCGAGGTGCTGCAAGTTACCGCTACCGATAATGCCGGCAATGCTTCTGCGGCCGGCACCGTCACCGCCCCAGACATTGACGGTGGCGACAACACACCACCGCTGGCACCCACAGACCTGGTGATCGGCCTGGCCGGCGGCCAGCTGAGCGGTCGCGGCGAACCCGGCACCCGCGTGGAGGTGCGTGACGCCCAAGGTAATGTGCTGACCAACGGCACGGTCAACCCGGATGGCAGCTTCGTCCTCACCCTGAGCCCAGCCGTCAACGACGGCAGCGCCCTGCAAGTAACCCTGACCGACGCTGCCGGCAACGTTTCGCAACCTGGTACGGTTACCGCACCGGACCTGCAGGCCCCGGCCCAGCCGACCGACCTGGCCCTGGCCGATGGCATCACCTTCACTGGCCGTGGCGAACCTGGCGCCACCGTGCAGGTGCGCAATGCGGATGGCACCCTTATCGGCAGCGGCGTGGTCGGTGCGGACGGGGCGTTCAGCCTGTCCTTGTCACCTGCCCAAGCCAATGGCGAAGCCCTGGATGTGCGCCTGGTCGATGCTGCCGGCAACAGCTCGACACCGCTGGCATTCACCGCATCCGACACCACGCCACCGGCGGCTGTGAGCGACATCGTGGTCGGCGCCGATGGCCTGGCGCTGAGTGGGCGTGGCGAAGCCGGCGCCACCGTTGAAGTGCGCAACGCCGATGGCACCGTGATCGGCAGCGGCGTGGTCGCTGCCAATGGCGTTTTCCTGATCGACCTGAATCCCGGCGCGCAGCCCGGCGCTCAGTTGAGCCTGGTGCAAACCGACCCGAGCGGTAATGCCTCCGAAGCGCTGCAGTTCGAGGTGCCGGTCACCCCTGCCCCTGCCAGCCCGAGCGACTTGATAGTCGCCGAAGATGGCAGCAGCATCAGCGGCGCCGCGCCGGCCGGCAGCCGCGTGGAGGTCTACGGTGCCGACGGAACGCTGGTTGGCAGTGTGCAGGTTGGCCAGGACGGCACCTTCACGGTCATTCTCAACCCGGCCCAGGCCAATGGCGAACTGCTGGAGGTGGTGGCCATCGATGGCAGCGGTGCTTCGTCCCTGCCAGCCCAGGTCTCCGCACCGGACATCACCCCACCGGTCACCCCCAGCGAGTTGGTGATCAGCGCCGACGGCAGCGTGGTCACCGGCCGCGCAGAAGTCGGCAGCACCGTACGCGTGCTGGCGGCCGACGGTACCACGCTGCTCGGCACCGTGGTGGTCGGTGCCACCGGCAGCTTCAGCATCACCCTCGACCCCGCCCAGGTGAACGGCGAGGTGCTGCAAGTTACCGCTACCGATGCCGCCGGCAATGCTTCAACTGCCGGCAGCCTCACCGCACCAGACATTGACGGTGGCGACAACACGCCACCGGAAGCCGCCACCAACCTGCTTGTCGGCCTGGCCGGTGCCCAGCTCAGCGGCCGCGGTGAAGCCGGTACCAGCGTGCAAGTGCGCGATGCCCAAGGCAACGTGCTGGCAAACGGCACGGTCAACCCGGATGGCAGCTTCACTCTGATGCTGGAACCTGCAGTCAAGGACGGCAGCACCTTGCAAGTGGTGCTGACCGACGCCGCCGGCAATGCCTCCGCCCCTGCGTCGGTGGTAACGCCGGACCTGCAGGCGCCTGCGCAGCCCACCGGGCTGGCGCTGGTCGACGGCGTCACCCTCAGCGGTAGCGGCGAGCCAGGCGCCAGCGTGCAGGTGCGCGATGCCGCGGGCACCCTGCTGGGCAGCGCTCAGGTCAACGACGACGGCACGTTCAGCGTGACCCTGACACCAGCACAGGCCAACGGCGAAGTGCTGGACATTCGCCTGGTGGATGCTGCCGGCAACATTTCCTCGCCACTGCAGTATCAGGCGCCAGACACCACTGCGCCGGCGCAGGTCAGCGATATCGTGGTCGGCTCCGATGGCCTGGCCTTGAGCGGGCGTGGCGAAGCCGGCGCTACCGTGCAGGTGCGCGACGCCAACGGCACCCTGATCGGCAGCGGCGTGGTGACCGCGAACGGCACCTTCCTGCTCGACCTCGACCCGGCCGCGTTGCCGGGTGAACGCTTGAGCCTGGTCCAGACCGACCCGAGCGGCAACGCCTCGCTGGCGCTGGACTATGACGTGCCGCTGGTAACCATACCGCTCAGCCCAAGCGACCTGGTGGTCGCCGAAGACGGTACCAGCGTCAGTGGCTCGGCCCCCGTGGGCAGCCGCGTGGAAGTGCATGATGCCGAGGGTGCGCTGATCGGTAGCGTGGTGGTAGGCGCCGAAGGCACCTTCACCGTCGTCCTCGACCCGGCCCAGGCCAATGGCCAACTGCTGGATGTGGTAGCCATCGACAACAACGGCACCTCGTCGCTGCCGGTACAGGTCAGCGCACCAGACATCACGCCACCGGTGGCGCCAAGCGAACTGGCCATTGCCGCCGACGGCACCGCCGTCAGCGGCCGTGCCGAACCTGGCAGCACCGTGCGCGTGCTGGCGGCCGATGGCAGCACCGTACTTGGCACCGTGGTGGTAGGCGCCAGTGGTGCGTTTGAAATCACCCTTAGCCCTGCCCAGGTGGCGGGCGAACAGTTGCAAGTGGTTGCTACCGACGCAGCCGGCAATGCCTCGCAGGCCGGCACCCTTACCGCACCGGTCATCGACAACGGCGGCGACACCACGCCACCAGAGCCTGCCACCAACCTGGCGATCAGCAATGACGGCCGCACCGTGTCGGGCCGCGGCGAAGCCGGCACCACCGTAGAGGTACGCAACGACCAGGGCCAGCTGCTGGTCAGCGGCACCGTGCAGCAGGACGGCAGTTTCAACGTTACCCTGCCCACCCCGGTGGTGGATGGCTCGTCACTGCAAGTGACCTTGACCGATGCTGCTGGCAACGTGTCCAGCCCAAGCCCGCTGACCGCACCGGATCAGGTGGCGCCATTGCAACCCACCGACCTGGCGCTGGTCGATGGCGTCAGCCTGACCGGCAATGCCGAGGCCGGTGCCCGGGTAGAGGTACGCGACGCTGCTGGCAACGTGATCGGCAGTACCCTCGCCGAAGCGGATGGCAGTTTCAGCCTCACCCTCGACCCGGCGCAGGCCAATGGCGAAACGGTCAGCGTGCGGGTGACCGACGCCGCAGGCAACACCTCTCTGCCGTTGAGCTACGTAACCCCGGACATCACCCCGCCCGGCATTATCAGCAATGTGGTGCTGGGTGCTGGCAGCCTGGTCGTTTCCGGCCGCGGTGAAGCGGGTGCCACGGTAGAAATCCGGGATGGCGATGGCAACGTGATCGGCACCGGGGTGGTGGCAGCGAATGGCACCTTCCTGATCGACCTCGACAGCCCACTGGCCGCAGGCGACACCATTGCGTTGCAACAGACCGATGCCGCCGGCAACCCTTCGGTTGCCCTGACGGTCACCGTACCGGCCATTGCCGTGCCGGACAGCCCGACGGGGCTGGTGGTAGCTGCCGATGGCAGCGCCATCAGTGGTAGGGCCCCGGCTGGCAGCCTGGTGGAAGTGCGGGATGCCCAAGGCGGTGTGCTGGGTAGCGTGCAAGTCGGCAACGACGGCAGCTTCAACATCCCCCTCAGCCCTGCCCAGGCGAACGGCGAGCTGCTGGATGTGGTAGCCATCGACGCGGATGGCAACAGCTCACTGCCGACCCAGATCGGCGCACCGGACATCACCCCGCCCAACGAGGCCAGCGAGTTGCAACTGAGCAACGATGGCAGCGTATTGACCGGCCGTGGCGAACCCGGCACCAGCGTGCAGGTGGTGGGCGCCCAGGGCAACGTACTGGGCAATGCCCAGGTGGGCGCCGATGGCGTGATCAGCGTGGTCCTGAACCCGGCGCAAACCGATGGCCAGGAGCTGGACGTGGTGCTGCGTGACGCCGCTGGCAACAGCTCGACCGCCACCGTTATCGCACCTGACCTGGATGGCCCGCTGCAACCGTCGGGTCTGGCCATCGACAGCGCCGGCATCCACCTCACCGGCCAGGGCCAGAGCGGCTCGCTGGTCACCGTGCGCGATGCCGACGGCAATGTGCTGGGGACCGCCACCGTGGGCGGGGACGGGCGCTTCGACGTCACCCTCAACGCACCGCAGCGCAATGGCGAAAGCCTGACCGTGGAAGCCACCGACAGCCAAGGCAACAGCGCCGGGCCAGTGGACTTCACCGCACCAGACAGTACCCCGCCGCAAGCAGTGACCAACCCGGCCATCGATGGCGACGGCGTCACGGTCACCGGCAACGGTGAACCGGGTGCGACCGTGACCGTACGCGGGCCGGACGGCAGCGTACTGGGCAGCATCGTGGTAGGCGCCGGTGGTGCGTTCGAAATCACCCTCGATACCCCGCAAACCAACGGTCAGGCCCTGACCGTCGAGCAGCGCGACGCCAGTGGCAACCTGTCGACCGCGGTTGACTTGTCGGCACCGGATACCCAGGCCCCCGACACCCCCACCGGCCTGGTTCTGGCGGGTGACGGAGGCAGCCTGAGCGGTAGCGGCGAGCCGGGGGCGCAGGTAACCGTGACCGGCGCCGGCGGCGCCGTGCTGGGCACTGCCACCGTACAAGCGGACGGCAGCTTCCAGGTGACCATCGACCCACCGCAGCTCAATGGCCAGACCTTGGCCGTCACCCAGGCGGACGCGACCGGCAATACCTCCACTGCCGGCAGCGTCACTGCGCCGGACCTGGAAGCCCCGGTAGCCGCTGAAGGCCTGGGCATCAATGGCACGGGCACGGCACTCAGCGGCCAGGCCGAACCAGGCAGTACCGTGGAGGTGCGCAACGGCGCCGGCGACCTGCTGGGCACCGCGCAGGTGGACGAGGACGGCAGCTTCAGCGTGCCCCTGGCCCCCGCCCAGACCAACGGCGAAACCGTGTCCGTGGTGGTGATCGACGCCGGCGGCAACACGTCGCCATCCGTGGCGTTCACCGCCGACGACAGCACCGCACCGCAAGCACCGGGTGGCCTGACCATAAGCGCGGGCGGCAATACCCTTCAGGGCACGGGCGAAGCGGGCAGCACCGTGGAGGTACGCAACGCCGCCGGCGACCTGCTGGGTAGTGTGGTGGTGCCGGTTGGCGGCAGCTTCACTGTCGCGGTCAGCCCGGCCCAGCTCGATGGCCAGGCGCTGCAGGTGACCTTGACCGATGTGGCGGGCAATGTCTCCGACAGCACCCCGATCACTGCACCCGACCTCACCCCGCCGGCCCTGCCCACCGGGGTGGTGGTCAGCGAAGACGGCAGCACGGTCAGCGGCAATGCACCGGGCGCTGATACCGTGACGGTGCGTGACGGCGCAGGCGTGGAAACCACGGTTGAAGTGAACCCCGACGGCAGCTTCAACGTGCCACTGCCAACCCCGCAGAACAACGGCGAAAGCGTGACCGTGATCGTCACCGACCCGGCGGGCAACAGCTCGGCACCGGTTACCGTTACCGCACCCGACACCACCGACCCGGAACCTGCCAGCGGCGTGACTGTGAGCCCCGACGGCAGCAGCGTCGGCGGCACTGCAGAGCCGGGCAGCACCGTGGTCATCCGCAACCCGGACAACAGTGACCGTGGCACCACCACCGCAGGGCCGGATGGTACCTTCGTGGTGCCGGTCGACCCGCCGCTGGCCGCTGGCGAAGAGGTCAGCGTGGTGGTCATCGACCCGGCCGGCAATGAATCCGACGGTGTGACTCTGACTGGCCCGACCGGCAGCGAAGTGGCCACCCCGGCGGACCTTGACATCAGCGCCGACGGCTTCGTGCTGACGGGTACCGGTACCGTGGGTGCGTTGATCACCGTGACATCCGCCGGTACCACGCTGGGCACCGCGACGGTGGGCAGCGATGGTGTCTTCCGGGTGTTCTTCAGCAACGCCCAGCTCAATGCACAGACCTTGCAGGTCAGCGCACGGATAGGCACCGACGGCCAGCCATCGGTACCGGCCACCGTGGTCGCCAACGATACCACTGCACCCGAAGCCCCGAGCGCCACCATCGACCGCACCGGCAGCACGCTGACCGGCCAAGGCGAAGTGGGCGCCAACGTGCGGGTCACCGACGCCCAGGGCAATGTGCTGGGTAGCGGCGTGGTCGGCAGCAATGGCCTGTACAGCATCACTCTGTCGCCGGCGGCGGCCAACGGCCAGAACCTGATCGTCACCCAGGCCGATGCTGCGGGTAACGTGTCGCTGGCCGCCAGCCTGCAGGCACCTGACCTGCAGGCCCCTGCCGCCGCCAGCAACCTCAGCCTGAACGCCGCCGCCACCGTGGTCAGCGGCCAGGGCGAAGCCGGTGCCAGTGTCACTGTGCGCGATGCCAGTGGCGCCATTCTGGCTACCGGCACCGTCAACCAAAGCGGCCAGTTCCAGATCACCCTGCCCAGCGCGCAAGTCAGCGGCAGCCCGCTGCAGGTCACCCTCAGTGATGCCGCAGGCAACGTATCAGGCCCCGCCAGCCTGGCTACCCCGGATCGCACGCCACCTGCCGCCATTGTCGACCCGCTGCTCAGTGCCGACGGCAGGCAGCTTTCCGGTAGCGGTGAAGTGGGCGCTACGGTACAGGTCAGCAATGCCGCCGGTACTGTGCTGGGTAGCGCTACGGTGGGCGCCGATGGCCGCTTCACCGTGACGTTCGACACGCCGCAAAACAGTGGTCAGGCCATTGGCGTGGCGCAAATAGACGCCGCCGGCAATACCTCGCCAGCGGTGACCGTGGCCACGCCAGACCTGACCCCGCCAGCACCGCTGACCAATGTGGTGCTGAACAACAACGGCCTGACCCTCAGTGGCCTGGGCGAAGCCGGCGCCAGCGTGACCGTGCGCGGGCCTGACGGCACCATCATCGGCACCGGCCTGGTCGCGGCCAACGGCAGCTTCAGCCTGACCTTGACCACTGCCCAGCTCAACGCCCAGCAACTGAGCGTGACCCAGACCGATGCCGGCAACAACACCTCCAGCGCCGTGGCGGTGACCGCACCGGACTTCACCCCGCCAGCAGCACCCACGGCATTGGCCCTGTCGGCGACCGGGCTGCAACTGACCGGTAACGCCGAAGCCGGCAGCACCGTGACCGTCCGCGATGCCGGCGGCAGTGTGCTGGGCAGCGCGGTGGCCAGCAGCAATGGCACTTTCCAGGTCACGTTGAACAGTGCCCAGACCAACGGCCAGACCCTGCAGGTAACCGCCACCGATGCGGCGGGCAATGTATCGCCAGCGGCGCCGTACACGGCCGCCGATACCACGCCGCCCGCGGCGGTCGGCAACCTGGCGGTGTCTGCCGACGGCGCGACCCTTACCGGCCAGGGCGAAGCAGGTGCGACGGTCACCGTACGCGCCCCGGACGCGACCGTACTGGGTACCGCAACCGTGGCGGCCGATGGCAGCTTCAGCGTGGCCTTGTCACCTGCGGCGCTCACCGGTGAACGCCTGGGCGTGCTGCAAACCGATGCCGCGCAGAACGCCTCGCCTGAGCAAAACGTGACTGCGCCGGGCATTCTGGCCCCCGCCACGCCAGACAACCTGTTGCTGGCTGCAGACGGTCTATCGGTCACCGGCACCGCCACAGCGGGCAGCACGGTCACTGTCTACGGCCCCAACGGCGCGGTGCTGGGCAGCAGCCCGGTCGCCAACGACGGCACCTTCACCGTCAACCTGGGCAGTGCCCAGGCCAATGGCGAGGTGCTGCATGTGAGCGCAATGGCCAGCGATGGCAGCCTGTCGCTGCCGGCCACCTTGCAGGCGCCAGACACCACGGCGCCACAACCGCTCAGCAACCTGATGCTGTCCAGCGACGGCCTGGTCCTGACCGGGCGCGGCGAACCAGGCGCCACCGTTACCGTGGTCGGTGAAGGCGGTATCGACCTGGGCACGGCAGTGGTCGATGCCAGTGGCAACTTCAGCGCCACCCTGGGCAGCGTCCAGCTCAACGGCGAACAGCTCAGCGCCAGCCAGGCCGATGCCGCCGGCAACGAGTCCAACAGCGTCAGCATCACCGCCCCTGACCGCTTGGCACCGGATGCCGCCGCAGACCTGGCATTCGCCGGGGGCGGCAGCCTGCTCAACGGTAGCGGCGAGGCCGGCGCCAGCGTGTGGGTAATGGCTGCCGATGGCAGCGTGCTGGGCACGGCCGTGGTGCGCGCCGACGGCAGCTTCCAGGTCGTGCTCGCCTCGCCGCAAGCCAACGGCCAGCCGCTACAGGTGCTCCTGACCGATGCGGCCGGCAACCAGTCGGCCGCCAGCCCCATAACCGCGCCAGACACTACGCCACCTGCGGCGCCGAGCGACCTGGCGGTTTCCGGCGATGGTGTCACCCTGACCGGCCGCGGCGAAGTCGGCGCCGAGGTGACCGTGACCGACCCGAGCGGCGCCCCGATCGGCAGCGCCATCGTCGATGCCAGCGGGCACTTCACCATTACCCTGAACCCGGCACTGGGCAACGCCGAGCTGCTCAGCTTCACCCAGGCCGACGCCGCCGGTAACGTGTCGGCAGCAGCGACCCTGCAGACCCCAGACTTCACCCCACCTGCACCGCTCACCCAGGTGGTGATCAACGCCGACGGCAGTGTGGTCACTGGCCTGGGTGAGGCCGGCGCCACCGTGATCGTGAGCAACGCCGCCGGTACCGTTCTGGGAACCGGTACGGTGCTGGCCGACGGCAGCTTCAGCGTCGAGTTGTCGCCTGCACAAATCGACAACCAAGTGCTGTCGGTACTGCAGGCCGATCCGCCCGGCAACGTCAGCGCGCCCGTCAGCGTGCAGGCGCCGGACTTCACGCCCCCCGCTGCTGCAACCGAGTTGCGGCTCAATACGGCAGGCGATGTGCTGACCGGGGTTGGCGAAGCGGGTACCACGGTGCGCGTCTATGTGGGTACAACGCAAGTCGGCACCACCACGGTCACTGCCGACGGCACCTTCAGCGTCGGCCTGGACACCGCCCAGCTCAATGGCCAGCAGGTGCAGGTAACCCTCACCGACGCCAGTGACAACGTGTCGCCGATCAGTACCGTCACGGCAGTCGACGTAACGCCGCCGGCCATCGTCATTGCCAGCATCAACGACAGCGGTACCCAGTTGATCGGCACCGCCGAGGCCGGTACCCGGGTCACGGTGATAAACAACAACGGTGACCTGCTGGGCCAGGTGACGGTCGACCTGGATGGCACCTTCGTCCTCGGTTTGAGCCAGCCTCAGATCAACGGCGAAACGCTGACCATCATTGCCCAGGACGCCACCGGTAACCCGTCGCCCCCCCTGGAGCTGAGCGCCCCCGACCTGACCGCACCGGTGCAGCCAAGCGACTTGCTGCTGAACCCGGCCGGTACGTCGATGACCGGCACTGCCGAGGCCGGCACGCTGATCACCGTGCGTGGCCCGGACAACACCCTTGTGGGCCAAGTGGAAGTCGGTGCCGACGGGCGCTTCACCGTGCCCATCAGCCCGGCGCAGAACAACGGCCAGTTGCTCAGCGTGGTGTCTACCGACGACGCCGGCAACGTCTCGGTTGCTGCGCCCTACCAGGCCAACGACACCTCGCCACCTGACTTGGTGACCAACCTGGCAATCAACAACAGCTTCAACGTACTCACCGGCAAGGGCGAGGCCAATGCCACGGTCACCGTCAGCCTGGGCGGCAGCGTGATAGGCACTGGCACGGTAGACGGCGCTGGCAACTTCCAGATCAACCTGACGCCGGCGGCAGGCTCGCTGGCAACGTTGGCCATCACCCAGTCCGACGGCACCAATACGTCGGCGGTGGCGACCTATGTCACGCCGCTGGTGGCTCCGCCAACACCGCCGACCAACGTGACGCTGGGCAGCGACGGCCTGACCTTGTCGGGTAACGCGCCCAGCGGCGTCGGCATCCGTGTCTACGATGACGCAGGCAACCTGATCGGTACCGGTGGCGCGACATTGAACGGTACCTTTACGCTGACGCTCAACTCGGCACAGCTCAACGGCGAGTACCTGCAGGTCACCGCCGTGGCCCTGGTGGGCGGCGAGTCGCAACCCACCTTCTTGCAGGCAGCTGATAGCACAGCACCGGCCGACCCGCTGGTGACCAGCCTGTCGACCAACGGCCTGGTGCTGAGCGGTACCGGCGAGGCCGGTGCCACGGTGACCGTGCGCGATGCCGGTGGCAATCTGCTCGGCAGCGCCGTGGTCAATGGCGGTGGTGTGTACACCGTCAACCTCAACGCCGCGCAGCTCAATGGCCAGGTATTGGCGGTGAGCCAGGCCGACGCTGCGGGCAATACGTCCGGCAGCACCCGCTACACCGCTGCCGACCTGCAACCGCCTGCGCTACCGACCAATGTCACCATCAACGGCGCGGGGACTGTGGTGACCGGTAATGGTGAAGCCGGCGCCACCGTCACCGTGCAAGGCGCCAACGGTCCGGTGGGCAGTGCAGTGGTGCAAGCCGACGGCACCTTCAGCGTCACCCTGACCACGCCACAGAACGACGGGCAATTGCTGGTGGTGCGCCAGGCGGACGCTGCGGGCAACCTGTCCAGCAGCGTCAACCTCAACGCCCCGGACACCACCCCGCCGGCGGCGCCGCTGGCCACCATCAATACCAACGGCACAATGGTCAGTGGCTCTGGCCAGGTTGGCAGCACGGTTACCGTGCGCAACAGTGCCGGGACCGTGCTGGGTACGGCAACCGTGGGCAGCACCGGCCTGTTCGTGGTCAGCCTGAATGCCGCGCAGATCGACAACCAGGCACTGAGCGTCACCCTCACCGACAGTGCCGGCAACGTGTCTACCGGTACCACCCTGACCGCCCCGGACCTGACCCCGCCTGCTGCGGCCGCCAACCTGGCGATCAGTGCCGACGGCAGCACCCTGACCGGTACCGGTGAAGTGGGTGCCACGGTGACCGTGCGCAGCGCCAGCGGCACCGTGCTGCAAACCGCCACCGTGCAAGCCGATGGCAGCTTTACCGTGACCCTCAGCCCCCCTCAGGACAACGGGCAGGTGCTTGCGGTGACACTGAGCGACCCACGCGGCAACGTGTCGGGCAACGCCAACATCACTGCACCGGATGTGGATGCCAACGCCCCGGTCATCGCCAGCGATAACCTCGCCACGGCGACGGTCGACCTGGCCGCGGTCACCGCCAGCAGGACCTACACCGACAGCTTCACCACCCTGCTGGCAGGGTTCACCAAGACCTACACCTGGACGGTAGCCGCCGGCACCACGGCCGACCCCACGCTGACCCTGACCACCAGCAGTGCACTGGCCCTGCTGGACAACACCACCTTCACCCTGCAGGTGAAGAATGCCAGCGGAACCTGGGTCACGCTGGCCACCGGTAACAGCCAGGGCTTGCTGGACCTGATCCTGTTGCCGTTGGGCCAAGGCCTGCGAGTCGACATCGGGGAGCTGCAGGCGGGCGATTACCGCCTGACGGTGGGCAGCGGCGGCATTGGCCTGATCACCAATGTCAGCACCTCGCTGGATATCACCTCCACCAGCCTGACCGAGTTCACCGGTACTGGCACAGCCACCTCTGGCAACGTCATCACCGACGTGGGCACCGATGGCGTGGTGGATGCGCGGGGCCCGGACAGCGCCGCGGTGCTGCAGGTGCTCAAAGGGGGCAGCTACGTCTCGGCCGGCAGTGCCACCACGGTGCAAGGCCTGTACGGCACGCTGGTGATCCGCGGCGACGGCAGCTACACCTACACGCCAAACGGCAGCCCCGCCAGCGTCGGCAAAGTGGATGTGTTCAGCTACCAGCTGGTGCACCCCAACGGCCTGTCCGACAGCGCCAACCTGTATGTGCGCATCGATAGCCCACAAGCCACGGAAGTCTGGAGCGACAGTAACTACGCGGCGCCAGCCACGGTACTTGACGCAGTCAATGACGTAGGCTTCAGCAACCTGACCCTGGCCAACCGGGTAGACACCAGCAGCAGTACGCTGGGCTCGTTGACCCTGCCGCTGATCGGCAGCCGCCAGGCCACCTACACTACCACGGTGGCTGCCGATACCACGGCTAACCTGCAAGTGGTACTCAATTCCACCAACCTGCTAAGCCTGCTCAACGGCACCACCCTTGAACTGCTCAAGCTCAACCCGGCCACGGGCCAGTACGTGCTGGTGCAATCGGTAGGCGGTGGCTCGTTGATCAGCCTGTTGGGCGGTGGCGCAGGGTATACCTTCCAGAACCAGGGCGCCGGCACCTACCACGTGCGGGTGACCGCTGGCGGCATTGGCCTGGCCAGCTCGATCACCACCAGTGTCAATGCCACCACCACTTACCTGAACGAGTTCGTGGTCAGTGGCGCCACGGCGGCAACCGGCAACCTGCTGGCGGACGATACCCTAGGTTCGGCACTGACCGTGCTGAGCGTACTGACCGCAGCCAACACCTACACCATACCCGGCTACAACGGAGTGAGCGTGGCGGGCACCTACGGCACGTTGCTGGTGCAGGCCGATGGCAGCTACACCTACACCCTCAACTCGGGGGTCAGCGCCGCGGCGGTCGGCCAGCACGATACCTTCACCTACGAGCTGACGCACCCTAACGGCAGTACCGACACGGCAACGTTGACTATCAATCTGGACAACGCCGCTGGCCTGGTCAGCACCACGTCGCTGCTGGCCGACAGCGGTGAAGAGGCAGTCGCCCTGGCCAGTGTCGCCGCTGTCAGCGATGTGGTTGCCGGCAGCGACGGCAACGACCACCTGGTGGGCAGCCAGGGCGGGCACATCACGCTTGAAGGTGGTGCCGGTGACGACACCCTGGTGATCGTCGACCAGAACTTCGCCAGCGTCGACGGTGGTACGGGTACCGACACCCTGCAATGGGGTGGCGGCGATGTCAGCATCGACCTGGGCAACCTGGTCGGCCGCGTGCACGGCATCGAGGCCATCGACCTCAACGACACCAGCGCGGTGGCCCTGACACTCAACCTGGCCGACGTGGTGGCCATCACCGAAACCGGCACCGACACGTTGATCATCAAGGGCGACAACCATGACTCGGTGCACATGACTGACAACTGGAACCTGGTCGGCAACCAGACCGCCGACGGGATCGACTATAACCAATACACGGCCCAGGAGGACCCGAGCCACCACCTGTGGGTACAGAACGGCATCCACGTCGTCTGAGGCCGCGGCAAACCCGCCGGGCAAAAGCCCGGCGGCATGGACGACCAGCAGTAAGGGAACTATGTGAAGCGAAGCAGTCCGCTGTCACCGTTGTTGCTTGGAGCCTACGGGCTCCTGGCCCTGAATCTCCAACCGGTTGCCCAGGCAGCCGATGATATAGACCCCCACCTGCGCCACATCGGGCCATCGCTGCTACGCGATACGCCCGCCGCGGTGCCTGCGCGGCCACCGACCGGCATGGCCCCGGTCGCCAGTGGCGAGCGCCTGGGCCTGACCGAAGCGGTGTTGCAGGCCGCGCAATGGCACCCCAGCATCGCCGAAGCGATCGGCAACCTGTACAAACAAGGCGAAGGTATCAACGTAGCCCGCGCGGGTTACTACCCGCAGATTTCCGGCGGCATCCGCACCGGTTATGACACTGGCTACGGGGGCGATCGCAACAGCCAGGCCCTCAACCTGTCGCTCAAGCAGATGCTCTACGATTTCGGCAAGGTCGACAGCGCCGTCAACGCCGCGCAGGCCGCCGCCGCGCGGGCCCAGGCCAATATCCTGCTGGTGGTGGACGACCTGGCCCGTGACACCGCCTATGCCTGGATCGAAACCCGCCGCTACGAACAGTTGATGGCCATTGCCCGCGAGCAGATCCGCGGGGTGGGCGACATTGCCGGGATGGCTCGCCAGCGCAGCGACATGGGCGCCAGCACCCGCTCCGACGTGGTACAGGCCGAATCCCGCGTGGAAAGCGCCCGCGCCACGCTGGAGGAATACCAGTCGCAGTACGAGCGCTGGCGCTCCACCCTGGCCGCGCTGATGGGCCGCGTGACCCCGCCGGCCCTGGCCGAACAGTCGCCTGCGGCGTTGAACCAGGCCTGCAAGCGGCCTGCGCAAGGCGATGATCGCCTGCCGGCCGTGCTGATGGCCCTGGCCCAGCGTGCGCAAGGCCAGGCAGAGCTGGCCCAGGCCAAGGCAGAGGCCTACCCGACCGTGTCGCTGCAGCCCCAGGTCAACCATTACCTGGACAACGACTACAACCGCGACAACTCACGCATGGACCGCACCCAGGCGGGCATCTACCTCAACGTCGAGGTACCGTTCTACCAAGGTGGTGCGATCAGCGCTCGCAGCCGCGCTGCCAGCCACGCCTTGAGCGCCGCCGACTCCGCCGAAGATGCCGCGCGCCTGCAGGCACGGCGTGGCCTGGCCGAGGCCCAGGCACAAACCTCCGGGCTGGGCCGCCGGCTGAGTTCGCTGGAAGCGCGCCAGGTCAGCATCCAGGAAGCGCGCATGCTCTATGGCCGCCAGTATCTGGACCTGGGCACACGCCCTTTGCTGGACCTGCTCAACGCCGAGCAGGAGATCTACCAGTCACGGTTCGAACTTGCCGGCACCCGCTCCGACCTGCTGCGCCTGGATGTCGACTGCCTGTACAACACCGGCGCGCTGCGCGCGGCCTTTGGCCTTGAGGGGCGCAACCTGCAAGGTGTGGAGATCCAGCCATGAGCGATTCGATCAATGTAACCCTGCCCACCCAGCCAGCGGCAGCAGCGCCGGACGCGCCGCACCGGCCAGACTTGGGGCCGTGGCTGGAGGTGATGCTGCAGGTGGCGCACCACTACCGTCTGGACGTGTCGCCCCAGCGTATTCGCCTGGCGGCGGTGGAGGATGCCCGGCCGCTGGACGAAATTCTTCGCCACATGGCCCGCCAGGCCGGCCTGGCACTGCGCTTCGTGCGCTTCGATGCCAAGGGCCTGCGGCAATGGCGTACACCGCTGGTACTGGAGCTGGACGATGGCCAGTTGGCCGTGGTCGAGGCAGTCACCGAAGAAGATGACCTGGCGGTGGTGTTCGCCGGGGACCAGGGCCTGACCACACGCCTGCCCCGCGACACGCTCAAGGGTCGCATCACCCGGGTTGCGCTGTTGCGCCCGGCGCGACCACTGCGCGATGTACGCACCGATGACTACACCGCCCCCTACGACCGCCACTGGTTCGCCCGTATCGTGCTGCGCGACCTGCGCCCCTACGGGCAGGTGATGGTCGCCTCGCTGGTGGCCAACGTGCTGGCGCTGGCCGGGGTGCTGTTTTCGATGCAGGTCTACGACCGTGTGATCCCGGCAGAATCGCTGCCCACCTTGTACGTGCTGTTCGGCGGTGTGGTGCTGGCGCTGGTGTTCGACTTCAGCATGCGCCTGCTGCGCTTGAAGGTCACCGACCTGCTCGGCAAGCGCGCCGACCTGCGGGTGAGTGACCTGGTCTATGGCCATGCCTTGCGCCTGCGCAACTCGGTGCGGCCGAAGTCCACCGGCTCGTTCATTTCGCAACTGCGCGAGCTGGAGTCGATCCGTGACCTGATCACCTCCAGTACTGCCACGGCGTTGGCTGACCTGCCGTTCTTCCTGCTGTTCTTGTTCGTGTTCTGGCTGATCGGCGGCGTGCTGGTGTTCATCCCGCTGGTGGCGCTGCTGGCCATGCTGCTGCCAGGCTTGCTGGCGCAGCGGCGCCTGGCGCGGCTGGCCAACGCCTCGATGCGCGAGTCGGCGTTGCGCAACGCCATGCTGGTGGAAAGCATCCAAGGCCTGGACGAAATCAAGGCGCTGCAGGCCGAAGCACGCTTCGAGCGCCAGTGGAACCAGTACAACGCAGCCTGTGCACACACCAACCTGCGCCTGCGCACGCTCACCAACGGCCTGGTGACCTGGACCCAGAACGTGCAAGGTGCCGTGTTTGCCGTGGTTATCGTGGTCGGTGCACCGATGGTGATCGCCGGCGACCTTACCACCGGTAGCCTGGTGGCGGCGTCGATGCTGTCGTCGCGAATGATGGCGCCGCTGGCCCAGCTGACCCATGTGCTGACCCGCTGGCAGCAGGCCAAGGTCGCCCTGCAAGGCCTGGACAAGCTGATGCAGTCGGCGGTCGACCACCCCGAAGGCGAAGCACGCGTGCACCTGCCGGCAATCCGCGGTGAATACCGCCTGCGCCAGGCCAACTTCCGCTACAGCGAAGAGTCCCCCCCGGTGCTCAACATTGGCCAACTGGATATTCAGCCGGGCGAACGCATTGCAGTGCTCGGCCGCAACGGCGCGGGCAAGTCCACCCTGCTGCAGGCGTTGGGCGGGGCCATGGACCTGGTACAGGGCGAGGTCAGCCTGGACGGCATCGCCCTGGCCCACCTCGACCCTGCGGACCTGCGCCGCGACGTAGGCCTGCTGCCGCAGTACGCGCGGCTGTTCCACGGCACCCTGCGGGAAAACCTGACCCTCGGCGCCGGCCAGGCCAGCGACCAGGAACTGGTGGCCGCGCTGGCTGCTACCGGGGCGCTGGACTTTGTCCGCCGCCTGCCCAAGGGCATGGACCACCTGATCCTCGAAGGCGGTCTGGGCCTGTCTGGCGGCCAGCGCCAGGCGCTGGTGCTGTCGCGCCTACTGGTGCGCCAGCCACAGGTGCTGCTGCTGGATGAACCCACGGCATCGCTGGACGACATGACCGAGCGCAAACTGCTGGATAACCTGGAGCGCTTCTGCCAGGGCCGCACGCTGGTGATCGCTACCCACCGCCTGAGCGTGCTGCAACGGGTCGAGCGCATCGTGGTGCTCGACGGCGGGCGCATCGTGATCGATGACACCCGCGATGCCGCATTGGCCAAATTGCAAGGAGCGCAGGCATGAGCAACCACGAACTCCCGGCATCCTACCTGGACGGGCAGGACGACCAGGCCGTTTTCCGCGCCGGGCGCATCATCACTCTCAGCGCGCTGATGCTGGCCGCGTTCCTGGCCTGGGCCGCCTGGTTCGAGGTGACCGAGGTTTCCACCGGCACCGGCAAGGTCATCCCCAGCTCCCGGGAGCAGGTGATCCAGTCGTTCGAAGGGGGTATCGTCGCGCAGATGAACGTGGCCGAAGGCGACCTGGTCGAGCGCGGCCAGGTACTGGCCCAGCTCGACCCGACCAAGACGGCCTCCAGCGTGGGCGAAAGCGAGGCCAAGTACCGCGCCGCCAAGGCCAGCCAGGCCCGGCTGCAGGCCGAGGTGACCGGCAAGCCGCTGGTCTTCCCGGCCAGCCTGCGCGACTCGCCCGAGCTGATCGAAGCGGAAACGGCGCTGTACCAGACACGCCGCCGCGGCCTGGAGCAGACCCTGGCCGGCATCGAGGATTCGCTGAGGCTGGTGCGCAGCGAGCTGAAGATCACCGAAAACCTGGCGAAAATGGGCGCCTCCAGCCGGGTCGAGGTCATCCGCCTGAACCGCCAGCGTTCGGAGCTTGAACTCAAAGCCAACGAGGCCCGGTCCGACTACCTGGTGCGCGCCCGGGAGGAGCTGGCCAAGGCCAGCGCCGAGGCCGACAGCCTGTCAGAGGTGATCCGCGGGCGCAGCGACTCGCTCACCCGCCTGACCCTGCGTTCGCCGGTGCGCGGCATCGTCAAGGACATCGAGGTGAACACCCTGGGCGGCGTGGTACAGCCCGGGGGCCAGGTGATGAAGATCGTGCCGATGGACGAGCGCCTGCTGATCGAAACCCGCATCGCCCCCCGCGACATTGCCTTCATCCACCCCGACCAGGCGGCCAAGGTCAAGATCAGTGCCTATGACTATTCGGTGTATGGCGGGCTGGATGGCAAGGTGGTGGGTATTTCGCCGGATACCTTGCAAGACGAGGTGAAACCGGAAATCTACTACTACCGCGTGTTCATCCGTACCGAGCAGGACAGCCTGAAGAACAAGGCCGGCAAGCACTTCGCGATTGTCCCGGGCATGATTGCCACGGTGGATATCCGCACTGGCGAGAAAACCATCCTCGATTACCTGATCAAGCCGCTGAACCGGGCCAAGGAGGCCCTGCGCGAGCGCTGATCCACACTGCTGCCAAGCGCTGGCCCTTGTAGGAGCGGCCTCGTGTCGCGAAAGGGCTGCAAAGCAGCCCCTGCAGTTTGTGCATCTGTGCTGAAACCCCGGGGCTGCTTTGCAGCCCTTTCGCGACACGAGGCCGCTCCTACAGGGTTGCTCAGCCTTCTTGATCTGCGGCGGATTGCGCCCTAAAGCCCAGCCTGACCTGGCCGATAACCGGTTATCCCCCTGTTTCCCACCGAAGGTCACCATGGCCACGCAAAAAGCCCGCGCGGACTCCTTGTCGCTGCTGCTGTTCACCCTGCGCAGCGGCAAGCTGATGGCAATCAACCTGCTCAAGGTCAGCGAGATCATCCCCTGCCCGCCGCTGACCAAGCTGCCCGAGTCGCACCCCCACGTGAAAGGCGTAGCGACCTTGCGTGGCCATTCGTTGTCGGTCATCGACCTGTCCCGCGCCATCGGCGAGCAGCCGCTGGAGGACCCGCAAGGCGGTTGCCTGATCGTCACCGAGATCAGCCGTTCGCGCCAGGGCCTGCACGTGCAGGCCGTAAGCCGCATCGTGCATTGCCTGAGCACCGACATCAAACCGCCGCCCTATGCCTCGGGCAACCGCTCGTTCATCACCGGTGTTACCCGCGTCGACAACACCTTGGTGCAGGTGCTGGATATCGAGAAGGTCATCCACGGCATTGCCCCGCCTGCGCCAGAGCCCGCGCGCGGCTCAGTAAGCGCAGAGGACGCCAGCCTGCTGGCCGCCACCAATATCCTGGTGGTGGACGACAGCCAGGTGGCCCTGCAGCAGTCGGTGCACACCCTGCGCAACCTGGGCATCGAATGCCACACCGCGCGCAGCGCCAAGGACGCGATCAATGTGCTGCTGGAACTGCAAGGCACTGCACAGGAGATCAACGTGGTCGTCTCCGATATCGAAATGAGCGAGATGGATGGCTACGCCTTCACCCGAACACTGCGTGAAACCCCCGACTTCCAGCACCTGTACGTGCTGCTGCACACCTCGCTGGACAGCGCCATGAGCAGCGAGAAGGCAACCCAGGCCGGGGCGAATGCCATCCTCACCAAGTTTTCCTCGCCGGAGCTGACCGATTGTCTGGTGGTGGCAGCACGTGCCGTGGTGTTCGCCGAGCCCTGATATATTCAGCGACAAACTCCCCGGCTTGCTGCCGGGGGTAAGTCGGGCATAATTCGCGCCCTCGCAAAAAATTTGCCGGAACCCGCCATGAAGTATCTCAGCTCCATCCTGCTCGGCTGCGCCCTTTTCAGCGGTATCGCCCAGGCTTCCAGCAGCCAGGCCTGGAACACGCAGCGCCAGCAGATGCTCAAAGCCTGCCTGGCGGCCAGCCAGTTCAAGGACGCCCACGCCCGCGGCAAGCCCGCCGAATTCGACGACCAGGTAGGCATGAGCGCCTTGCTGGTCGAAGGTGTCTACCCGCAAAAGCACATGCAGCAGCGCACTGGCACCGAGCTGTGCCTGTACGACCGCCAACAGCAGCGTGCCTTTGTCAGCGAATGGAGCCCGCAAGCCAAGTGACCGCCACCTTGCGTTTTGGCTGCACCGGATGCGGCAAGTGCTGCAGCGGCCACCATGTCCCCCTGACCCTGGCCGAGGCGGGCCGCTGGGCAACTGACGGCGGTCAGGTGGTTGTGCTGATCGAAGCCTTCGTCACCGATGGCCCGGGCATGCCGGTGGAGCAACGTGAGCATGTGCTGCGCCGGTCGTACCCGGTAGCCTGCGGCAATGGCGAGGCGCGGGTGTCGGTGACCTTTGCCGCGTTCAACCCCGGCCGCTGCCGCAACCTGGACGACAACGACCGCTGCAGTATCTATGAGCAACGGCCGTTGGTTTGCCGCATCTACCCGGTGGAAATCAACCCGCACCTCCCCCTGCGCCCAGAGGCCAAGGACTGCCCGCCAGAAGCCTGGCAGCAGGGGCCTGCGCTGCTTCACGGCACGCAATTGGTGGATGCCGGGCTGGAAGCGCTGGTGCAGGCTTCACGCCAGGCCGACCGTGACGACATTGCCGCCAAGGTGGCGGTGTGCCAGGCACTGGGCATGACCACCAGTGCGCTCAAGGGCAACGGGTTTACCGCCTACCTGCCGGACATGGGCGCGTTTGCCGGAGCGCTGGCGCAGGTGCCGAATGATGACGGTACACAGTGGACCTTGCATGTGGAGGATGAAACGCTGGCGGCGGGCTTGCAGGCGCATGGTTTGCGCACGACCAGCGAGGCCCCGGTGTACTACGCCTTTATCGGTTTCTAGCTCTGCAGGTGGTGGGAGGGGGTTCACTCGCGAAGGAGCAGACCGTGCAGCCGGTTATCTGAAACTGACACGGCTGTCAGCCAGCGGTCACGCTGCCGACCCGGTTCGGCGGCTATAAGATTGAATGACTGACCACCCTTCCCCTCTGGCCAAGGTGCCCGCGCCAATGCGACGTCCGTTCCGCTCTGCCTTGCTTGCCGCCTTGGTACTCATCCTGGTAGCAGCGGGAACCTGGTTCACCCAGCGCCAGCCTGCCCCCGCCGCCCGCACGCAAACGGCCATCCCGGTGCGGGTGGTAACCGTCGCCCAACAGGACGTACCCCGCTATGCCAGCGCCATCGGCTCGGTGCTGTCGCTGCACAGCGTCGAGGTGCGCCCGCAGGTCGAGGGGGTACTGACCCAGGTCCTGGTCAAGGAAGGCCAGTGGGTCAAGCAGGGCGACTTGCTCGCCACCCTCGACGACCGCGCCATACAGGCCCAGCTCGACCAGGCGCGCGCCCAACTTGGCCAAAGCCAGGCGCAGATCCAGGTGGCGGCTCTCGACCTGCGGCGCTACCGCCTGCTCAGCCGCGATAACGGCGTGTCCAGGCAACAGCTCGACCAGCAACAGGCGCTGGTCAACCAGTTGCAGGCCACCGTCAAAGGCAACCAGGCAGCCATCGCCAACGCTCAGGTGCAGCTGTCGTACACGCGGATCCGCTCGCCGGTGACGGGCCGAGTAGGCATTCGCAACGTCGACCCGGGCAACCTGGTACGCACCAGCGACACGCAAGGTTTGTTCAGCGTGACGCAGATCGACCCGATCGCCGTCGAGTTCGCCCTGCCCCAGCAAATGCTGCCAACCCTGCAACGCCTGCTCACGGCACCGGCACCTGCGCTGGTGCAGGCGTACATGGACGCTGACGGCGAACGCAGCCTGCTTGGCGAAGGCCACCTGGCGCTGATCGACAACCAGGTTTCCGCTACCACCGGCACCGTGCGGGTGAAAGCTGAGTTCGATAACAAGGACGGCCGTCTGTGGCCGGGCCAGTTGGTCACCATTCGCCTGCGCACGGCCGTGGAAGAAAACGCCCTGGTGGTACCCCCGCCGGTAGTGCAACGCGGGGTGGATGGGCACTTCGTCTACCGCCTGGACGGCGACAAGGTCACCAGCGTGCCGGTCAAGGTGCTGTACCAGGACAGCGAGCTGAACGTTATTGCCGGGGTCGAGCCGGGTGAGCGCCTGGTGCTCGATGGTCAGTCGCGGCTCAAGCCCGGTTCACGGGTAGAGGTCAGCCCCGCTGCGCCTACAGCCCCGGCCATGGCAGACCAGCGGAGCCAGCCATGAACACGCGCAACGGTGTTTCGGCCTGGTGCATCGACCACCCCATCGCCACCTTGCTGCTGACCTTCGCCCTGGTGCTGTTGGGCGCCATCGCCTTCCCACGGCTGCCGGTGGCCCCCTTGCCCGAGGCCGATTTCCCCACCATTCAGGTGACCGCGCAACTGCCCGGCGCCAGCCCGGAAACCATGGCCTCGTCGGTGGCAACGCCGCTGGAGGTGCAATTCAGCGCCATCCCCGGCATGACCCAGATGACCAGCAGCAGCGCCTTGGGCTCGACCACCCTGGTGCTGCAGTTCACCCTCGACAAGAACATCGACACGGCCGCGCAGGAAGTGCAGGCGGCGATCAACACCGCCACTGCGCGCCTGCCGCAAGACCTGCCCAACCCGCCCACCTGGCGCAAGGTAAACCCGGCCGACAGCCCGGTGCTGGTGATGACGGTCAGCTCCAGCCAGATGCCCGGCAACGACCTCAGCGACTACGCCGAAACCCTGCTGGCTCGGCAGTTGAGCCAGATCGAGGGGGTCGGCTTGATCAACATCACCGGGCAACTGCGCCCGGCGATCCGCGTGCAGGCACAGCCGGAAAAACTCGCCGCCATCGGCCTGACCCTGGCTGACCTGCGCCAGGCAATTCAGCAAACCAGCCTGAATCTGGCCAAGGGCGCCCTGTACGGCGAACACAGCGTGTCGACCCTGGCCGCCAATGACCAGCTGTTCCACCCCGAAGACTACGCGCAACTGATCGTCTCGTACCGCAACGGTGCACCGGTGTACCTGCGGGACGTGGCCACGGTCGTCAGCGGCGCGGAAAACGCCTACGTCAAGGCCTGGTCCGGCGACCAGCCGGGGCTGAACCTGGTGATCTTCCGCCAGCCCGGCGCCAATATCGTCGACACCGTGGACCGGGTCATGGCCGCGCTGCCCAAGCTGCAGGAAATGCTACCGGCCTCGGTCGAGGTGTCGGTGCTGCAGGACCGCACGCAAACCATCCGCGCCTCGCTGCATGAGGTGGAACTGACCTTGATGATCGCCGTGGCGCTGGTCATCGGGGTGATGGCGCTGTTCCTGCGCCAGTGGTCAGCGACGCTGGTGGTATCCAGCGTACTCGGTGTATCGCTGATCGCCAGTTGCGCACTGATGTACGTGCTGGGCTTCAGCCTGAACAACCTGACCTTGGTGGCCATCGTCATTTCCGTGGGTTTCGTGGTGGACGATGCCATCGTGGTGGTGGAGAACATCCACCGCCACCTGGAAGCCGGCGACGACAGCCGTACCGCAGCGCTCAAGGGTGCCGGGGAAATCGGCTTCACCGTGGTCTCGATCAGCCTGTCGCTGATCGCAGCGTTCATCCCACTGCTGTTCATGGGCGGGGTGGTTGGCCGGCTGTTCAAGGAATTCGCCCTGACCGCCACATCCACCATCCTGATTTCAGTGGTGGTGTCGCTGACCCTGGCGCCGACCTTGTGTGCGCTGTTCATGCACCGCCCACCTGGCGGGCACCAGGGCGGTTTCGGCGAACGCCTGGTCAACTGGTACGAGCGGGGCCTGGACCGTGCCCTCGCCCACCAGCGCGTAACGCTGGGCGTGTTCGCAGTGACCCTGGCGCTGGCGGTCGTGGGCTACGTGGCCATCCCCAAGGGCTTTTTCCCGCTGCAGGACACCGGCTTCATCCTTGGCACCAGCGAGGCGGCCGCGGATGTGTCGTACCCGTCGATGATCGAGAAACACCAGGCGCTGGCGAAAATCATCGGCGCCGACCCGGCGGTGCGCGCGTTCTCGCATTCGGTGGGCGTTACCGGCAGCAACCAGACCATCGCCAACGGCCGTTTCTGGATTGCCCTCAAGCCCCGTGGCGAGCGGGATGTCTCGGCCAGCGAACTGATCGACCGCCTGCGCCCCAAGCTGGCCCAGGTGCCGGGGATCGTGCTGTACATGCGCGCCGGCCAGGACATCAACCTCAGCTCCGGCCCTTCACGCACCCAGTACCAGTACGTGCTCAAGAGCAACGACGCCGAGGCGCTCAACCTGTGGACCCAGCGCCTGACCGAGCGGCTGCGCAACAACCCGGCGCTGCGCGACCTGTCCAATGACCTGCAATTGGGGGCCAGCGTCACGCGCATCGACATCGACCGCCAGGCCGCCGCCCGTTTCGGCCTGAACACTACAGACGTCGACCAGGCACTGTACGACGCCTTCGGCCAGCGCCAGATCAGCGAGTTCCAGACCGACACCAACCAGTACAAGGTCATTCTGGAACTGGATGCGCGCCAGCGTGGTAAAGCCGAGAGCCTCAACTACTTCTACCTGCGTTCGCCCCTGAGCAATGAAATGGTGCCCCTGGCGGCCGTGGCCCATGTGGCGCCGCCCAGTACCGGGCCGCTGTCGATCAGCCACGACGGCCTGTTCCCGGCCGCCAACCTGTCGTTCAACCTGGCCCCCGGCGTGGCCCTTGGCGATGCGGTGAGCATCCTTGAACGCACCCAGCGCGAGCTGGGCATGCCCGATTCGATCAGCGGCAACTTCCAGGGCGCGGCGCAGGCCTTCCAAAGCTCGCTGGCGAGCCAGCCTTGGCTGATCCTGGCGGCGCTGGTGGCGGTGTACATCATTCTTGGCGTGTTGTACGAAAGTTTTGTCCACCCACTGACGATCATCTCCACCCTGCCCTCGGCGGGCCTTGGCGCGTTGATCCTGCTGTGGGCCATGGGCCAGGATTTCAGCATCATGGGGCTGATCGGCATCGTGCTGCTGATCGGCATCGTCAAGAAAAACGGCATCCTGCTGATCGACTTTGCCCTGCAAGCCCAGCGCCAGCAGGGCCTTTCACCGGAGCAGGCGATTCACCAGGCCTGCTTGACGCGGTTCCGGCCGATCATCATGACCACCCTGGCCGCGCTGCTCGGCGCGGTACCGCTGATGTTCGGCTTTGGCACCGGCGCCGAATTGCGCCAGCCACTGGGCATTGCAGTGGTCGGCGGCCTGCTGGTTAGCCAGGCGCTGACGCTGTTCACCACCCCGGTCATATACTTGGCCCTGGAGCGCCTGTTCCATCGCCGTCAGGCTGCCCGCGCGGCAGCGCCAAGTGCCAGCTAGGACAAGACCATGCGTGTGCTGATCATCGAAGACGAAGAGAAAACCGCCGACTACCTGCATCGCGGCCTCACCGAGCAAGGCTTCAGTGTGGACCTGGCGCGCGATGGCATCGATGGCCTGCACCTGGCACTGGAGGGCGACTATGCCGTCATTGTGCTGGATGTGATGCTGCCCGGGCTGGACGGCTACGGCGTGCTCCGCGCCCTGCGTGCGCGCAAGCAGACCCCGGTGATCATGCTGACCGCCCGTGAGCGGGTCGAAGACCGTATCCGTGGCCTGCGCGAAGGCGCCGATGACTACCTGGGCAAGCCCTTTTCGTTTCTGGAACTGGTGGCCCGGTTGCAGGCACTGACCCGCCGCAGCAGCAGCCATGAGCCCCTGCAGGTTCAGGTGGCCGACCTGTGGATCGACCTGATGGCACGCAAGGCCACGCGGGCCGGCAAGCGCCTGGACCTGACCGCCAAAGAGTTCTCGCTGCTCAGCGTGCTGGCCCGCCGGCAGGGGGAAATCCTGTCGAAGACGGCAATTGCCGAACTGGTCTGGGACATCAATTTCGACAGCGACGCCAACGTGGTCGAGGTCGCGATCAAACGCCTGCGGGCCAAGCTCGACGGGCCGTTCGACCAGAAACTGCTGCACACCATTCGAGGCATGGGTTATGTCCTGGAAAACCGTGCGGGGTAACTCCATTGCGCTGCGTTTGTCGGCGTTGTTCATCCTGGTGGCGTTGGCCGTGTTCCTGCTGATCGGCTCGGCCCTGTATCGCCAGGTCGACCGCAGCCTCGACCTGCTGCCGCAAGCCGAGCTGGAGGCGCGCTTCAGCGTGCTCGAATCCACACTCAACCGCTACGGCACGCCCGAGCACTGGGCCAAGATCATCAACAAGCTGAACCTGCTGAGCGAGGAAGACAAGCGCATCCGTTTCTGGGTGGTCGGTAGCGACCCCGGCTATGAATATGGCCAGCCCAGCGCGCGGGTGCGCCAGTTCGCCGAGGGCGCGCAGGGCATGCGCGACCTGCGCCTGCCGGACCACCCCTACCCGTACAAAGTGCTGGTCAGCGAGCTGCCGGCGCTAGGCCAGCGCCCGCCACTGCGGTTCTTGATTGGCATCGACACCGAAACCTTCTGGCAGGCCCAGCACAGCCTGCTGCTGGCGATTATCGGGCTGGCGGTGCTTGGCGTGCTGCTGGCCTCGGTGCTGGGCTACTGGGTCGCGCGCATCGGCTTGCGCCCTTTGCTGGCGCTTTCCAGGGAAGCCCAGGCACTGGCCCCGCCACGCCTGGACGGGCGCCTGCAAACCCAGGCCCTGGCCCCTGAGCTGGCGCAGTTCGCCAGTGCCTTCAACGCCGCGCTCGACCGGGTCAGCCAGGCCTATTCACGGCTGGAGGCGTTCAATGCCGACGTTGCCCACGAGCTGCGTTCGCCGCTGACCAACCTGATCGGCCAGACCCAGGTGGCGCTGACCCGCGGGCGCAGCGCCGAGCACTACTTCGAAGTGCTGCAATCGAACCTGGAAGAGCTGGAGCGCCTGCGCAGCATCATCAACGACATGCTGTTCCTGGCCAGTGCCGACCAGGGCAGCAAAGCCACTGCCCTGACCCAGGCATCGCTGGCCGAAGAGGTGGCGACCACCCTGGACTACCTTGACTACATTCTCGAAGACGCGCAGGTCAGCGTCAGCGTCAGTGGCGATGCCCAGGTTCCCATCGAAAAAGCCCAATTGCGCCGGGCGTTGATCAACCTGCTGAACAATGCCGTGCAGCATACGGCGCCGCACCAGGTGATCCAGGTAAGGATCGTCCCCGGGCCGCAGCAGGTCAGCATTACCGTGAGCAACCCGGGGCCGGCGATTGCCGACGAGCACCTCCCGCTGCTGTTCGAGCGTTTCTACCGGGTGGATGCGGCGCGCAGCAACAGTGGGGGCGGTAACCATGGCTTGGGCCTGGCCATCGTCAAGGCGATTGCGCTGATGCATGGCGGGGACGTGTTCGTGCGCAGTGAAGCGGGGGCCAATACATTCGGTATCCAGCTCCCGACCTGTAGGAGCGGCCTTGTGTCGCGATGGGGTGCGGAGCAGCCCCTGGTTCAATGACCGGGCCGCAATTGTCGCGGGCTGGCATGCAGCTCATCGAGACACAAGGCCGCTGCTGCAAAGGCAGCGTCTAGCCTGCGGCTTTCAGACGAAAGTCCTGTTGCTTTTGCGTACATCGTTACCTTTTGCGCAACAGTGCTTATCGCACTTCGCTCTGTTTCAAGTGCAATGAAAGGACTAACTTTAGCCCGTCCTCATTAGCACTTGCACAGCAAGAAGGTAGTTTCAAATGTCCAACAGTATGGGTATTGCCAGCGTTTTCGTCCTGTCGTCCCTGTTGTTGTCGCCCCTGGCCATGGCCGAAGAATCGCCGGCGTTCGTCAACCGTAACAACGAGCTCGCCGCCGTGCACCAGGAGGCCCGCGAAAGCGTTGCCGCACACAAGGCCGACGTGATGAAAGATGCTGAACAGACAGCTTCCAAGGCCTCTGTCGATGCCAAAGCCGACAGCTGATCAGGCGCTGTTGTTGCTTCCACTTTCCCTTGGCTACGCCATGGGCACAGCCTGTGCCGATATGTTAGCCTTTTAAAGCCGCTGCCCATCAGCGGCTTTTTTTATGTGCCCATAACTCTCAGCCCGGCTGTAACGTTCACCCATAAGAAAGACGCACATTCAAAATAAAAACTGCCCCACCGCCAGACCAAAGGAGCTTCTACCGGTGCCTTCCGCGTTTCGTTTTACCCCGTTTTTCATTGCATTGACTGTAACGATCCCGTGCGCCGCCCAGGCAGATGAAGACAAGGCTGATGGCTTCATCGAAGGGTCGTCCTTCAATCTGCATCTGCGCAATGCCTACTTCAACCGCGACAACCATAACGCCGGCGTGCGCGATACCCGCGAGTGGGGCCAGGGCGCAGTAGCGCGGTTCGAGTCGGGCTACACCCCGGGCACGGTCGGTTTTGGCCTGGACGCCCATGCCATGCTGGGCCTGAAGCTCGACGGCGGCGGTGGCCATGCCGGCACCAGCATCCTGCCCGCGCACATCAAGGACGACGGCGAACTGGGCGCTGCACCCCATTCGTTTTCCACCGCTGGCGCTGCAGTCAAGCTCAAAGCCTTCGACACCGAACTGAAGGCCGGTGACCTGTTCCTCACCAACCCGGTGATTGCCGGCGGCGAAACCCGCATGCTGCCGCAAACCTTCCGCGGTGTGAGCCTGACCAACACCAGCGTCGACGGTTTGCTGCTCGAAGGCGGCCAGGTGAGCTTCACCCACCCGTACAACCAGAGTGGCCACCGCCGCATCGACACCTACTACGGCTCGCTCGACGAACACGACAAGAGCAAGCACCTGAACTGGGCCGGTGCTTCGTGGAGCGGTACGCCGAACATCACCGCCAACCTGTACGCCGCCGAACTGAAGGACATCTGGAACCAGTACTACGCTGATTTCGACTACACCTACGTGGTCAGCGATCTGGTCAGCCTGAACCCCGGTGTGCACTTCTATCACACCCAGGACACCGGCCAGGCCCTGCTGGGCAAGATCGACAACAACACCTACAGCGTGCACTTTACCGTCAACGCCGGGTACCACAGCGTCACCGCCGCCTACCAGCGGGTCAATGGCAACACCCCGTTCGACTACATCAACCTGGGCGACAGCGTGTACCTGGACAACTCGCGCATGTACTCGGACTTCAACGCCCCCAACGAGCGGTCTTGGAAGCTGCAGTACAACTATGACTTCGCAGGTGTCGGCGTGCCTGGCCTGACCAGCTCGCTGTCCTATTCGCGCGGCGAAGCGGACCTGACCAAGGCCACCCAGGACACCACCCATTACGACTACTACCGTGCCGATGGCAAGAACGCTATGCATTGGGAACGCGACCTGGACCTGAAGTACGTGTTCCAGGAGGGTGACCTGAAGGACCTGTCGGTGCTGGTGCGCTATGCCACCCACCGTGGCAGCCAGGGCTATGCCTCGATCGACAGCAACAGCGACAACGACGAACTGCGGGTGATCGTCGATTACCCCGTGAACGTGTTTTGACCCGCCTTTATAGGCAGCACACCTGAACGCCTGTGGGAGCGGGCATGCCCGCGAACACCGGCAAAGCCGGTGCCATACACCGCGGCGCTTGCTTCGCGGGCGCGCCCGCTCCCACAGGGTTTAGCGTAAATCCAATATGCAGGACAGCGTGATTCCGTCGGAGAAATCTTGTCCGACAATCCATGCTTCCCTAGAATACCGCCGCCGCGAATGGCCCTGCCCTTGCAGTAGCGAGCATGCCCACCCAATCCCCGCCTCGAGCATTCTACAGGTCGCACCCCGAGCTGGCCCTCAACCTGGGCAGTTGCCTTGCCGTGCTCGCTATCGTGGCGATTGTCAGCTACCTGTTGGCCCGCGAGCGGGACAGCGTCGAGCAGTCGGCAATGCGTTCAGCCAATAACATCGTGCAACTGATCGAAAGCGACATTCTGCGCAATGCCGAGCTGTACGACCAATCGCTCAAAGGGTTGATCTGGGCCGTTGGGCGCGAGGAGCTTGCGGAAATTCCCGGCCCGTTGCGCCAGCGCCTGCTGTTCAACGAGGCGTTCGTCGACCGCCAACGCGGTGACGTGCTCTGGCTGGACAAGCAAGGCAACGTGGTCGGTGACTCCACCAGCAGCGTGCCGCGCCACGCCAACTTCAGCGATACCGGGGTATTCAAGGCCCACCAGCGCGATGCTCACCTGGGGCTGCTTGTGGGCCCGCCATTCAAGGCCAAACTGGGTGACCTGGACTGGTGCATCAGCTTCAGCCGGCGTATTTCCGGCCCGCAAGGTGAGTTTGCCGGGGTCGCCGCCGGGGCGCTGCGCCTGTCGTATTTCAACGACTTGTTCCGGCGCCTTGATATCGGCGACGATAGCAGCATCAGCCTGTTGAACACGGATGGGCAGCTGCTCGCCCGCCAAACCCCACGCCCAGAAACGCTTGGGATCGGTACCAATTTTGCCGCTCGGCCGAATTTCAAACGCATTCTCCACGAGCAAAACGGTAGTTTCACCGCACCCGCGACCAGTAACGGCCAGCCACGCATGTTCACCTTCGCTCGGGTGGCGCAGTTACCGCTGATCGTAGTGGTGCAGCATTCAGCTGACGAGGTATTCCAGTCGTGGCGGCGCACGGCCACGGTGGTCAGTGTCGCCACGGGTGTGTTGTGCATCGGCATCCTCTGGCTCACCTTGCTGCTGGGCCGGGAGTTGCGCCGCCGCCATGAAGCCGAACAGGGCTTGGCGACACTGGCAGCGACCGACAGCCTGACCGGCCTGGCAAATCGCCGTCGACTGGATCAGGTATTGCGCCAGGAATGGGCCCGGGCGCAGCGCAATCACACGCCACTGGCATTGCTGATGGTGGATGTCGACCACTTCAAGGCATTCAACCAGCGCCATGGTCATGCCGGTGGCGACCATGCCCTGCGCGAGGTGGCCAAGGCAATCGAGGCATGCCTGAGGCGCCCTGCAGATCTGGCTGCTCGCTACGGTGGGGAGGAGTTTCAGGTAGTGCTACCGGAGACCGACCTTTCAGGTGCTCAAGTGATGGCTGAGCGCATCCGTCGGAGCGTAGAGGAACTTGTACCGTTTGCCGATGATGCCCGTGGGGTCACGGTCAGCATCGGCATCGGTCTGTCTGGCACCCAGTACGACCTGGCGAGGTTGCTGGGTGCTGCGGACGAGGCCCTCTACCGGGCCAAGGCCAAGGGCCGTAACCGGGTAGACGGGCCAGAGGCTTAAGAGCGGGCGCGAGCAGCGTTGCGCAGTGCCTTCACCTGGTCGTGGTTGCGCTGCACGCCTTGCAGCTGTTTTTCCACCAGGGCATAGGAATTGTCGGAAGCAATACGGCCCAGTTTTACCAGCTTCTCGCGGGCTTCCTTGTAGGCCTTCAGGGCATGGTCCTCACCGCGCTCCACTTCGTTGAGCACTGCTTCCTCATCTTTGCCGGTGAGCATCGACTTGAGGTTGACCCAGCCGCGATGCAAGTCGGCGGTGATGCTGGTGGAGGTTTCCGGGTCGCCACCCAGGCGGCGCACTTCACTTTGCAGTTCACCGGCCGCATTGGCGCATTCGCCGGCGCGCTGGACGAAGAACGCTTTCAGCTCAGGGTTCTTCACATCATCGGCCGAGGCCTTGAAGCCTTTCTCACCATCCTTGCTGTACTCGATCAGGTCGTTCAGTACATCGATCACGTCTTTGTTCGGGTTGCTCATGGTAAAGCTCCTTGGCAGGTGATAGTCATCTGGATAGGAGCAGCGTTCGTGCCAACCTGGAATGATCTTGGATACCCTTTAATATCAACAGCTTACATAAGAGCCCAAAAAGCCGGATACCGGTGTTCTGCATGATTACCGCTTGGGCGCTCGTGCAGATTGCAGTATGGTCGGCGCTTCGTCATAACCCGGTCTCTTCTGATGAAACCCGAAACCCTGGAACTGTTGGTGACCCGCACGATGCCCTTCGGCAAATACCAGGGGCGATGCATTGCCGACTTGCCGGGAGACTACCTGGCCTGGTTCGCACGCAAGGGTTTCCCTACAGGGGAACTGGGGGGGTTGCTGGCGTTGATGCATGAGATCGACCATAACGGCCTGGGTGATCTGCTAAAGCCATTGCGGCAAAAGCACGGGTGAACCCGCTCCCTCAGGCTGGCCCGCACAATCTGCAAGCCTGCGCGAATCCTGTAGGAGCGGGTTTACCCGCGAAGAGGCCAGTACTGCCTATACAAACCGCTAGCCTTTAACCGGCGCCACGGCCAGCTCCACCCGCTCACTCTTCTTGATCACGGCATAGACCACCGCCGTGAGCAAACTGCCCGCGACAATCGCCAACAGGTACAGCAGCGCGTGGTTGATCGCATTAGGGATAAGCAGCACGAACAAGCCGCCATGCGGGGCCATCAGCTTGCAGCCGAAGTACATCGACAATGCCCCGGTCAACGCACCACCGGCGACACTGGCCGGGATGACCCGCAGCGGGTCTTTGGCAGCAAACGGGATCGCCCCTTCCGAGATGAAGCAGAGCCCCAACGCCAGGGCCGCCTTGCCGGCCTCGCGCTCGCTTTGCGCGAACTTGCGTCGGGCAATGAAGGTGGCGATACCCAGGCCGATGGGCGGCACCATGCCCGCCGCCATGGTCGCGGCCATGGGGGCGTAGCTCGACGAGGCCAGCAGCCCCACCGAGAACGCATAGGCGGCCTTGTTGATCGGCCCGCCAAGGTCGACGCACATCATGCCGCCCAGCAACAGCCCCAGCAGAATGGCGTTGGTGGTGCCCATGCTGTCAAGGAAGCGGGTAAGGCCTTCCAGCATGGCTGCAACCGGCTGGCCGACCACGTAAATCATCACCAGGCCGGTGAACAGGCTTGCCAGCAACGGGATGATCAGGATCGGCTTGAGCGCCTCCAGGCTGCTGGGCAAACGGGCCCAGCGGGCGATGGCCTTGGCGCTGTAGCCCGCCAGGAAACCGGCCACGATGCCGCCAATGAAGCCGGCACCCAGGGTGCTCGCCAGCAGGCCACCGATCATGCCCGGCGCCAAGCCAGGGCGGTCGGCGATGGACCAGGCAATATAGCCCGCCAGCAGTGGCACCATCAGTTTGAAGGCCGCCTCGCCACCAATCTGCATCAGCGCCGCCGGCAAGGTGCCGGGCTCCTTGTAGGCCTCGATGCCGAACACGAATGACAGCGCGATCAGCAGGCCGCCCGCCACCACCATCGGCAGCATGAACGACACGCCAGTCAGCAGGTGCTTGTACACCCCAGTCTTTTCACCCTTGGCGGGCGCGGCCGCCGCGGCATCGGCGCTGTTTTCCACCTTGCCTTCGGCCAAGGCCTTGTCCAGCGTGGCCCGCGCCTGCTTGAGGGCGACCCCGGTACCACAGCGGTAAATACGTTTGCCGGCAAAGCGGGCGGTGGGCACCTCGATGTCGGCGGCCAGCAGCACCACATCGGCCTGGGCGATGGCTTCGGCAGACAACGGGTTGCGTGCGCCGACCGAGCCCTGGGTTTCCACGGTGAGCTGGTAGCCCACTTGTTGCGCGGCCTGCTGCAAAGCCTCTGCGGCCATAAAGGTGTGGGCGACACCGGTCGGGCAGGCTGTGACTGCAACAATCTGCACACCGGCAGAACGCTCTTCCAGCGCCGGCTTGCCTGGGGCATCCGTGAGCAAGCGGGCGTTGGCCGCCGCCTCATCGAGAAAACCTTCGCGGTCGGCCAGGGCCTGCGACGGCGTGCTCTGGAACAGGCGCTTGCCGACAAAGCGGGACAGGTCAACCGGGCCGGTGCTGACCACCAGCACCCAGTCGGCCTCGGCAATTTGCGTCGCGCTCAGTTGCCGCTCGGGGTGTTCGGCATCCTGCACCTCGACACTGGTGCTCCAACCGCGCCGCTGGGCTGCGGCAGACAGCAAGCGGGCACTCAGCAAACTCGACACCTGGCCATTAGGGCAGGCGGTGACAATGGCAATGTTCATCGGCAACCCTCTTGTTGTTCTGTCAGTTGCACGGCCGCCTGCAGCCGAGCCAGTTGCTCACGGTCGCAGATGCCGAAGCCAACCTGGGTGACGGCCTGGGCGGCGATGGCGGTGGCCCGGGACAGGGTCTGCGCGGGTGCTTCGCCCTGCAGCAGGCCATGCACCATGCCGGCGACCAGGGAATCCCCAGCCCCCACCGTGCTGGCGACCCGCACCGTGGGCGGAACTGCGTGCAGCACGCGGTCGCGCATGTACCAGCTGACCCCCTGCTCACCCGCCGACACCACGACGTGTTCGATGCCGCTGGCCAACAGGCGCTCGGCAGCGGCGCCTTGCTGCGCCTGGGTAACCACAGCCTCACCGAGCACTTCGCCCAGCTCTTCGGTGTTGGGCTTGACCAGCCACGGCGCGCTTTGCAAACCAGCCCGCAAAGCTTCACCGCTGCTGTCCAGGGCCACCTTGAGGCCTTGGGCCTTGAGCTGTTCGAGCAATTGTTGGAACCACTCGGCGCTGACCCCACGCGGCAGGCTGCCGGCCACCACCACCGCATCGTGGCCTGGCGCGACCTGGGCCAGGCGGCTGAGCAAGGCATCGCGCGCCGCCTGGTCCACCTGCGGGCCTTGGCCGTTGATGTCGGTCACGCGGCCATCGGCTTCGACCAGCTTTATGTTGCTGCGGCTTTCACCCGCCACGCGGACAAAGCAGTCGGCGAAGCCGCGCGTTTCAATCAGCGCCTCGAACGGTTGCAGGTTGTCGCCCCCGAGGAAGCCGCCCACGGTTACGCTGTGCCCCAGGTCGGCCAGCACCTGGGCGACGTTCAGCCCCTTGCCGGCGGCGTGGCTGTGCTGCGCCTGGCTGCGGTTGACTTGCCCTGGGCGCAAGGTGCCCAGGCCGATGGTGATATCCAGCGCCGGGTTCAGGGTAAGGGTGAGGATCTTGGCCATTCAGTAACGCTCCACCAGCGCGCGTACCGCTGCCGCGCTGTCCTGTTGCAGGGCCTCGCGCGCCAGGGCGCGGGCCGTCTGGTGATCGGCCTGGCGGACCAGGGCCTTGACTTCGGCAATGCTGCGCGCGGCGACGCTGAGTTCATCCACGTCCAGGCCCAGCAGCACGGCGACCGCTTGCGGGTCGGCCGCCAGCTCCCCGCACACACCTACCCATTTGCCATGGGCATGGGCGGCACGCACCGTCATGTCGATCAGGCTGAGCACCGCCGGGTGCAGGCCGTCGGCCTGGGCCGAGAGGCTCGGGTGGCCACGGTCGATGGCCAGGGTGTACTGCGTCAGGTCGTTGGTGCCGATGCTGAAAAAGTCCACTTCGCGGGCCAGCTGTGGCGCCAGCAGGGCTGCCGAGGGGACCTCGACCATGATGCCCAGTTGCAGGTCGGCGACCGGGATTTCGGCACGCAAACGCTCGACCATGGCCCGCGCCTCACGCCATTCGTGCACCTGGCCGACCATGGGGAACATGATACGCAGCGGCCGCTGGTCGGCGGCCCGCAGCAACGCGCGCAACTGGTCTTCCATGACGTGCGGGCGCTGCAGGGTCAAGCGCACGCCGCGCACGCCAAGGAACGGGTTTTCTTCGGCGGCAATCGGCCAATAGGGCAACGGTTTGTCACCGCCGACATCCAGGGTACGTACTACCAGCGGTCGCCCGTCCAGGCCATCGAGCACACGGCGGTACTCGGCCTCCTGGGTGGCCACGTCCGGCGCTTGAGGGTGCGCCATGAAAATCAGCTCGGTGCGCAGCAGGCCCACGCCCTCGGCACCTTGGTCCACCACCTTGGCGATGCCAGTGCTTTCGCCGATGTTGGCAAACACCTCGACTGCATGCCCATCACGGGTAACCGCGGGCTCGAAACGGCTGGCCCAGGCAGCCTGCAAACGCTGCTCGCGCTGGTCGCGCTCGGCCAGCGCGCGTTGCAGCTCATCGGCCGGCGGCGCCACGCTGACCGTACCGCGCTGGCCATCGAGCAGCAGCGGTGTACCGCTTTGCAGCAGCAGTATTGCGGCCCCTGCGCCAACCACGGCGGGGATACCCAGGGCCCGGGCGACGATGGCGCTGTGCGCGGTCGCGCCGCCCTGGGCGGTGACGATACCGGCCACCCGGCTCGGGTCCAGCCGGGCGACATCGGAGGGGCCCACTTCGGTCATGACCAGCACGTAGGGCTGCTCGGGTTCCACTTGCGCCTGCACCCCGCACAACTGCGCCAGCACGCGACGGCCCACGTCACGCAGGTCGGCGGCGCGCTCGGCCAGCAAGGCATCGTGCAAGGCCTCCTGCTGGCGGGCCGCAGCCTCGATGACCGCCATCCACGCGGCGGCGGCGCTCTCGCCTTGGGCCAGGCGCTGTTCGACATCGTCGGTCAGGGCGGGGTCGGCAAGCATCTCCTGGTGGGTGACGAAAATCTCGCCAATGGCTTTGTCGCTGCGCTGCACCAGCGCCTGCAGTTCACTGCTCACGACCGCCAGGGCGTCGCGCAGCTTCTGCCGCTCCTGCGTGCACGACTCGCCACGCAGGGGGTAGTCGAACTCGCGCTCGACACACACGTGCGCGGGGCCGCTGGCGATGCCTGGGGCGGCGCCCACGCCTTGAATGCGGCTCCCGGCCGGTGGCGCTTGTACCTCCTCGGGCGCGGCCTCCGGTTCAGCGCTGGTGCCCTGTGGCAGCGGCTCGACTTCCTCGCCCAGGCCCTGCTCGATGGCGGCCAGCAGCGCTGGCAAGGCATCGGCGGCAACCGCGGGTTCGGCCAGCAATTCCAGCACCTGGCCACGGCGGGCGCCCAGGCTGAGCAGCTTGCTCAGGCTCTTCACCGACACCGCTGGCTGGGCGCTGTCGGCCAGGCGCACGCGGATGTCCCCTTCAAAGCCTTTGGCCAGTTGCGCCAGCACTTTGGCCGGGCGGGCATGCAGCCCATGCGGGTTGGCCAGCACCACGCGGGCGCAGGGCCAGTCTGGCGGCGCCTCGCCTCCCAGAACCTCCAGCACCGCACGGCTACTGGTGGCCTGGTAGAGCGTCTGCCCGCGGCCTTCGATCAGCACTTCGCACAGCCGCTCCAGCAAGGCCTGGTGGGCCGCGCCGAGGCTGGCCAGGCAAAACAGCCCATTGAGCGGCTGGTCACGGTAGCGCAGCGGCTGTTGCGGGGTGACGAAGGCCAGGCCTGGCTGGCGCACCTGGCGCTCGCTGTGCAACCACCACAGGCCTTCGCCCAGCGGCAGCGGCTCGGCCTGCTGCAGCACGGCGGCAAAACCGCTGTCGACGCAGTCGGCGCGCTGCAACAGCCGGGCCCCACGCCAGGCCAGCTCGTCGAAGTCTTCGGCCGGCAGGTTCAGGCCGACCAGTTGCGCATCCAGGGCCAGCGCTTGCGGCGCGCCTTGCAGCAGCTTGAGCAACGCCTCGGCGGAGCTGGCCCGGCGCAGCGCTTCGGCCAGGTCGGTTTCGCCCAGTGCACGGGTCAACAGTTGCAGCAGGCGCAGGTGTTCATCGGAACGCGCAGCGATGCCGATGGCCAGGTAGACCATCTGCCCATCACCCCAGTCCACCCCTTCAGGGAACTGCAACAGGCGTACGCCGGTGGCATACACCAGGTCACGGGTTTGCGGCGTACCATGGGGAATGGCGATGCCCTGGCCAAGGAAGGTAGAGCCTTGCGCCTCACGGGCTTGCAGCCCTTGCAAGTACCCGTCGGCAACCAGGCCATCGGTAACCAGCCGGTCGGCCAGCAGGCGCAGGGCCTCAGCCTTGTCGGCTGCCGTCTGACCCATGGCTATCTGCTCCTTGGCGAGCTCGAGCATGACCTTCTCCTTATGCAGTTCCCGTTGGGGGTACTGGAGTATTGTTGTGAAATTCACGTAACGGCCAGGGGCTGGCTGCAGGCCTCGAGCTGCGCGTTGCAAGCGAAAGCAGGCAGTGCACCGACACGCTTTTTCTTATAGCTTGCAAGTTGAAATTTGCAGCTTGGGGCTGCCAGCCTAACGCTTGCAGCTTTCTCGGCCGAGGCAGAAAATCGGCAGCTGAAACGTTTAATCTGACCAGGCGGCCACGTTACTCGATAATCTGCCAAGGAAAAAGCCCCATCTTGTCGGACAATTGCGACAATAGTCGTCTGCGCGGATGGCCGGTAGCCGGTCAAACTAGCCGGCCCGGCCTGCCCGCCAGCCCCGGTAACAACAAGGAAAATTCGGTGAAACTCAGCGATATCGCCCGTCTGGCCGGTGTGTCCGTGACCACCGCCAGCTACGTCATCAATGGCAAGGCTGAACAGCAACGCATCAGCAGCAGCACGGTCGACAGGGTGCGCGCGGTGGTCGAGGCCCACGGCTTTACCCCCAACCCACAGGCTGCTGGCCTGCGCAGCCGGCATACCCGTACCCTGGGGTTCATTCTCCCGGATCTGGAGAACCCCAGCTACGCGCGCATTGCCAAGCAACTGGAACAGGGCGCCCGCGCCCGCGGCTACCAGTTGCTGATCGCCAGCAGCGATGACCAACCCGAAAGCGAACGCCAGTTGCAGCAACTGTTCCGCGCCCGTCGTTGCGATGCGCTGTTCGTTGCCAGTTGCCTGCCAGCCGAAGATGACAGCTACCGCGAACTGCAGAACAAAGGCATGCCGGTGATCGCCATCGACCGCCGCCTGAACCCTGCGCATTTCTGTTCGGTGATCAGCGACGACCGCGACGCCAGCCGCCAGCTGGCCGCCAGCCTGCTGCGCGCTGCGCCACGCAGCATTGCCTTGCTCGGCGCCCGCCCGGAGCTGTCGGTCAGCCAGGCCCGTGCCGGTGGTTTCGATGAAGCACTGCAAGGCTATGCCGGTGACGTGCGCCGCTACCAGGGCGAAGCTTTCAGCCGGGCATGCGGCCAGCGCCTGATGCAGCAATTGATCGACGACCTGGGGGGCCTGCCCGATGCCCTGGTGACCACCTCGTATGTGCTGCTGCAAGGGGTATTCGACACGCTGCAAGCGCGCCCCGCCGACTCCCGACAGCTGCAGTTGGGCACGTTTGGCGACAACCAGCTGCTCGACTTCCTGCCCCTGCCGGTCAATGCCATGGCCCAGCAGCACGGCCTGATCGCCGCCACCGCGCTGGAACTGGCGCTGGCCGCCATCGAGGAAAAACGCTACGAACCTGGCGTGCATGCCATAGGCCGTACGTTCAAACAACGTATCGCCGCAGGCTGAACATGCAGCTGATTGACACCCACACCCACCTGGACTTCCCCGACTTCGACGCCGACCGCCCGCGCGTGCTGACCAACGCGGCGGCCCGCGGGGTGAAACGAATGGTCGTGCTTGGGGTGTACCAGGCGAACTTCCAGCGGGTGTGGGCGCTGGCCAGCGGCGAACCAGGCCTGTTCGCCGCGCTGGGCCTGCACCCGGTCTACCTGGAGCAGCATCGGCCCGAGCACCTGCAGCAATTGCGCGAGTGGCTGGAGCGCCTGCGCGGTGACCCACAGCTGTGTGCAGTGGGCGAATTTGGCCTGGACTATTACCTCGAACACCTGGACAAGGCCCGCCAACAGGCGTTGTTCGAAGCACAACTGCAGATGGCGTGTGATTTCCAGCTGCCGGCGCTGCTGCACGTGCGCCGCAGCCATGCCCAGGTAATTGCCACGCTCAAGCGCTACAAACCGGCACGGGCGGGGGTGGTGCATGCCTTTGCCGGCAGTTATGAAGAGGCCCGCGAGTACATCAAGCTGGGCTTTCGGCTGGGGCTGGGCGGTGCAGCGACTTGGCCGCAGGCGTTGCGGCTGCGCAAGACCCTGGCGCGCCTGCCGCTGGACAGCGTGGTGCTGGAGACCGATGCGCCAGACATGGCCCCGGCCATGTTCCCAGGGGTAAGGAACAGCCCGGAGCATTTGCCCGAGATAGCCGGTGCGCTGGCGCAAGTGATGGGTGTCGAGGCCGGCGAGCTGGCTGCAGCGAGTACCCGCAACGCGTGTGAGCTGTTCGGCTGGTAGCCGCGCTGCCGCCCGCCTGATTTCAGGCCAGCACCGTCCACAGCGCAAACGCGGCATACCACAACACCGCGCAGCGCAGCAGCAGCTCCCACAGGCTGTCCAGGCGCCCCAACCCACGCTGGCTGTCTTCATCGTCGGGAATGTCGTCGGCAACGCGCCCGACCCGGGCCACCAGGTGTGCGGCGCTGATGTGCCAGTTGAGCACCTCGTGCAGCATCACCCGCGTCACCGCCAGGAAATTACCCACCAAGGCAAAGCTCAACGCCAGCACGCGCACCGGCAGCCAGTCCATGATGTGTCGCAACTGCTCGGCGCGCGCCTTCAGCACCGCTTGCCCGCTGTGCCCAGCGCACAGCGCCAGTAACCGATACGCCAACGCTGCCCCCGGCCCCAGCACGAAATACCAGAAGATCACGGCGAAGAAGCCCTGGTACACCTGCCACAGCAAGTGGCCCTGCACCCGCACCAACAACGTGTGCGGCTCATCGGCCGCCAGGCCAAGGTCGCGCTCTGCCCCGTGCAAGGCGGCCTGGTCATCGCCCCGGCGCCAAGCGTCACGGAACGGGCCAAGCGACGCCTTGGCGTCACCGCGGCCCAGGCTGTAGACCAACACCAGCAGATGCACCGGCAGCGCCAGCAGGCCATAGGCCACCGGCTCCAGTACGTGCAACAGCAAGACCAGCAGGGCGACCGGTGCCAGCACCAGAAGCGTCAGCGTCCACCACGGGTGAACCTTGCCGCTGCGCTCCAGGCGCACCAGCTCACCAAGGAAAAAACCGTCACGTTGCACCTGATGGCGCAGGGCCGAGAACTTCTCGACCCACAGCGCCAGCACCAACACCAGAAAACTCATGCCTTGTCCTCGTTGTGCTGCAGCGCATCACGGTAGCGCGGCCAGTCGAATGCCGGGCCGGGGTCGGTCTTGCGTTGCGGGGCAATGTCGCTATGACCCTGGATACGGCCCAGGTCGATGGCCGGCCAGGCGCAGCAGATGTGCCGGGTGAGCTGTTCCAGGACAGTGTACTGGGCATCGGTATAGGGCAGGTCGTCAGTGCCTTCCAGCTCGATGCCGATGGAAAAGTCATTGCAGCCCTCGCGGCCGTCGAAGCACGAAACACCTGCATGCCAGGCGCGGTCGCACAACGACACGAACTGAGTCACCGCGCCATCACGCTCGACGAACAGGTGGGCAGACACGGTCAGGTGGCTGATGCTGGCAAAGTACGGGTGTTCCTGGGGGTCCAGGCGGTTCTGGAAAAACTGCTGAACCTTGCCGGTACCGAAACACGCCGGCGGCAAGCTGATGTTGTGAATTACCAGCAGGGAAATCGCTTCACCTTCCGGCCGAGCATTGAAGTTGGGCGAAGGGCAATGGGTGATTCCGTTTCCGTGGAACCAGCCAGTGGCACGGTCCAATTGCATGGGGCAGATCCTGAAAACGCCTTGAACAGGACAACAGTATGCCTTGCGGCTCACGCCCTGTGCAGGTGAAAGATCACGGGCGCAGGCCGTCAAGTACGGCCTCCAGTGCACGCTCGAACAACAGCCCGTCACCCAGCACCCGCACTTCGCCGCGCTGCAGTGCCCTGGCCAGGCTGGCGCTGCTCCACTCTCGCACGTTCAGGCCGGTGCGGTTGCTGAACACCAGCCTGTCGCTGTTCTCGACACGTGCTACCAGCTTGCAGCGCAGCGGTGGGTCTTCATCCAGCACCTGGACCCAGGTTCCGACGCGCAGGCGCTGCGCCTGGCGCACTGCCGCAGCGTGCCCGCTGTCGCCCCCTGGCGGCGGGCAGCCTGGTTCTTCGGCACTTGCCAGGACAATCGCTTGCGTCACCCGCACCTGGTCCAGGGGTTGCCACTGGCCTCCCCCGCAGGCGCACAGGTGCAACCGCTCAAGCTGCTGGAAGAACGCGCGGGTAGTGAGCGAGTCCTGCGCCACGCTGGCCAGGCCGTCGCGCAACGCCTTGAGCAGGCCTGGCACCTGCTGCAACAAGGTTTGCGGCTCACGCCCCGGGGTCACGCTGTGCAGCAGGGTGTCCATGGTCTGCACGGCATCGCACCACGCCCTGGAGCCCTCGCCGTGCTTCAGCCAGGCCAGCAACAGGACCTGGCTCCAGGCCTGTACCAGCATCTGCACCACCACCTGGGGCAACACCTGGCCGCGCAGACGCTGGTTGAGCAATTGCTGCACCTGGTGCCTGGCCTGCAGGGTGCGTGCGCGGCCCTCTTCGGCGTCGCGGGTACGTTGCTCGAGCAAATCGCTGCGCCGCCGCTCTTCTTGGCTGAACGCCAGAAAATCTTGCAGCAGGTCGTCGAACACGCGGGTGTCTTCGTCAAAATCACTGAGCACGCGTTGCACGATCAGCGCCACCCGCACGTGCAGACTGTCACGCACATCTTCGCGGCCGCTCTCCCAGCCGATCGCTGCCGCTGCGATTTCGTTGAGCAGCCGACGCGCGGGGTGGCCAGCCCGGCTGAACAACCCCTTGTCCAGCAGCGCCACCTTCAGCAGGGGAATGTGCAGCCGGATGATCAGCGCCCGCAGGCTGGCCGGCAGGTTGTCGTCCTGCTGAATGAACCGGAACAGCAGGTTCACCAGGTTGATCATGTCTTCGTCGGCGACCGCGATGCGCCTGCGTATACCACTGCGCACGCTGACCCGCAGCAGCAATTGCTCAAGCTGTTGGCCAAGCTCGAAATCATCTGCCTCGTGCGTGGCAGGCACGTAGTGCTGCAAGTGGGTCAGTAACCGCAGCAGGTCGGCAGTGCTGATCGGCTGGGCGGCAGCCACCGCCTGCAAACGTGGGGCAAATTGCCCCCGCACCGGCGCCAGCAGGGTTTGCAACGAGGCAAAAAACGCCTGCCCGGCCGCGTCCGCGCCCACATCCTGGCCTGGCATGGGCGGGCAGCGTCGCGCGCCCATGCGCCGCTGCTCGGCAGGCCGGCGCGGAAGCGGTTGCAGTTCGGGCAGCACACCGGCGGCCGCCAGCAGCTGGTTGGCCTCGCCGTAGATCACATCGGCATCACTGAGCACATAGCGCTCGAACAGCGTGAGCAACACCAGCTTCACCCGCAGGCAAACCCCCAGGCTACGCCCGGCATCGAGGAAGTAACCGCATAATGCAGCGGGCCCCAGCGGGTTGTCGCGCTCGTACACGGGGCGGTCGAGCACCACCTGCAAGCGTAGCCCCAGCTGTTGCAAGGCCGGGCGGTGACGGGCCAGCACCCGCTCCACCATGCCTTCGACAGCAGCGCCCCGCTCGGCCTGCGCTTTGCCGCATGTGTTCCCCGGCAGGGCCAGGTACTGCAACAGGTCCGCCTGGCCGATGCGGGCGAAGGTGGCATGGAAGATGTCGAGAAAGCCACGCTCGATGCTTTTGCGCTTCAGGCGCAGGTCGCGCATGGCCTCGAAATACAAGTTCTGGTCGGCGTGCTCGAAGGCTTTGTCAGCCATCTCGAACAGGGTGTCGTCAGCGTTGTCGAACAGCGCCTGCAAGCCCAGCCGCAACTGCAGGGCGGCCTTGTCGCGTACTTGCAACAGCAATACCGGAAGGCAAGGCAGAGGCGCACGCCGGCCTCGGTCGATGGCTGCCGCCAGGGGCACCACCTTGCCTTCTTCATGCATCCTGGACTCCTTGCAGGGTGTGTGGCCCGCCGTAGCAGGTGTCGTCAAAGCTATGACGCCAAATACTGGTCGCCATTATCAGCAAAAACCCGCAGCGCTGCCAGCACGGATTCAGCCCAGGCAGGCGCCCGCCACCCGCCGACCAAAGGTCGTCGCCAAGGCGGCTGTACACACCAGCCCCCTGCCCTATAATCGCCGGCATCTTGCTTGTGGAGCCGACCATGCCGAACCTACGCCTAGCCGACCTGACCGCTGAAATCGAAGCCAACGTGCGCCGTGCGCTGTTGGAGGACATCGGCAGTGGCGACATCACCGCGCAGTTGATCCCGGCCGAGCGCCTGGCCAAGGCGACCATCATCACCCGCGAGGACTGTGTGATTGCCGGCACTGCCTGGGTCGATGCGGTGTTCCGTCAGCTCGACCCGCGGGTGGCGGTGCACTGGGAAGTCACTGACGGTGACCGTGCCAGCGCCAACCAGCCCCTGTTTCACCTCGAAGGCCCGGCCCGTTCGCTGCTCAGCGGTGAGCGCAGTGCCCTGAACTTCCTGCAACTGCTGTCGGGTGTCGCCACCCGTGCGCGCTTTCTTGCCAGCCTGGTAGAAGGCACCCAGGTGCGCCTGCTGGACACGCGCAAAACCCTGCCTGGCCTGCGCCTGGCGCAAAAGTATGCGGTGACCTGTGGCGGTTGCGACAACCACCGCATCGGCCTGTACGACGCTTTCCTGATCAAGGAGAACCACATCGCCGCCAGCGGCGGCGTGGCTCAAGCCGTAGCGGCCGCGCAGCGCATTGCCCCGGGCAAACCGGTGGAAATAGAAGTGGAAAGCCTTGGCGAATTGCGCGAGGCGCTGGCGGCGGGGGCCGACATCATCATGCTCGACGAACTGAGCCTGGAAGAAATGCGTGAGGCTGTGCGCATCACGGCAGGCAAGGCCAAGCTGGAGGCCAGCGGCGGGGTCAACGAGAGCACCCTGCGGGTGATTGCCGAAACAGGCGTGGACTACATCTCGATCGGGGCGATGACCAAGGATGTGAAGGCGGTCGACCTGTCGATGCGGCTGAGCCTGTGAGCTGATCACAGGCAAGCCAGCTCCCACATTTTGTAGGAGCGGCCTTGTGTCGCGATGGGCTGCGCAGCAGCCCCAATCAGTCTGCGATCACACTTGAGTGGACAGCATCAGGCTTTCGAGCCGATTTCCTGTTGGGGCGCTTGGCGAATCAAAACGAGGCGTTGGCCAGCCCGTCCAGGTAGCGCTCGACGTCCAGCGCTGCCATGCAGCCAGCACCGGCCGAGGTGATCGCCTGACGGTACACGTGGTCGGCCACGTCACCGGCCGCGAATACGCCTTCGACGTTGGTGGCGGTAGCATTGCCTTCACGGCCGCCGTTGACCACCAGGTAGCCGTCCTTGAGGGTCAGCTGGCCTTCGAACAGCGACGTGTTCGGGGTATGGCCAATGGCAATGAACACGCCATCGACCTTGATTTCATCGCTGCTGCCGTCGTTGTTCTTCAGGCGCGCACCGGTCACGCCCATGTTGTCACCCAGTACTTCGTCCAGGGTGGCGTTGAGCTTGAGCTCGATCTTGCCTTCGGCCACACGGGCGTTGAGCTTGTCGACCAGGATCTTCTCGGCGCGGAAGGTTTCGCGGCGGTGCACCAGGGTCACCTTGCTGGCGATGTTGGCCAGGTACAAAGCCTCTTCCACGGCAGTGTTGCCACCGCCCACCACAGCGACCGGCTTGTTGCGGTAGAAGAACCCGTCGCAGGTAGCGCAGGCCGAAACGCCCTTGCCCATGAAGGTTTCTTCCGACGGCAGGCCCAGGTAGCGGGCGCTGGCGCCTGTGGCGATGATCAGTGCGTCGCAGGTGTACTTGCCGCTGTCACCCTGCAGGGTGAACGGCTTGTTGGCCAGGTCGACAGCGTTGATGTGGTCGAACACGATTTCGGTTTCAAAACGCTCGGCATGCTCCTGCATACGCTGCATCAGGGCCGGGCCAGTCAGGCCGTGCGGGTCGCCCGGCCAGTTGTCGACTTCGGTAGTGGTGGTCAGCTGGCCACCGGCCTGCATGCCGGTGATCAGCAGCGGCTTGAGGTTGGCACGGGCGGCATAGACCGCAGCGCTGTAACCGGCAGGGCCGGAACCCAGAATGATGACGCGCGAATGACGTACTTCAGACATGTCGAACTCCTGTCGAGCGGGCCGGTCTCGATACACCGGCGGCGCCAGCTGGAAAATTTAAAAGGACCCACGCAGCACTTGGGGAAGGCTACAACGCGCAGGCCCAGAAAGCGGAAAGTTGAACGCACTGTAGCGAGGTCGCAAAGATTAAGGAAATATCCTTCGACAATCCACCTCATAGGCATCGTCTATGCTGCGATTTCATCGGTGATCATACTGTCGATGCTTTTGTTACAGCCGGTTTCCCGACCCCATGCTGCCTTTCGTCGGCACGCCAAACTCGGTAAGGTCAGCGCGTTTCCCTTCTCTGCGGAGTACCCTGATGCAAGCCCCTGTCCTCTCTGGCCCCCAATACCTGCGCGAAGGCCTGAAACTGGTGCTCAGCCCCAACCTGCGCTTGTTCGTGCTGCTGCCGCTGGCGGTCAACCTGCTGCTGTTCGGTGGCCTGATCTACTTCGCCGGGCACCAGTTCAGCCTGTGGGTGGATACCCTGATGCCGACCTTGCCCAGCTGGTTGAGCTTTCTCACGTACATTCTCTGGCCGTTGTTCGTCGCCCTGGTGGTGTTGATGGTGTTCTTCACCTTCACGCTTGCCGCCAACGTCATCGCCGCGCCGTTCAACGGCTTTCTCGCCGAAAAGGTTGAAGTGGTGGTACGTGGCGAAGACAACTTCCCGGCGTTCAGCTGGGGCGAACTGCTGGCAATGGTACCGCGTACCCTCAGTCGCGAAATGCGCAAGCTGGGCTACTTCCTGCCACGGGCCATCGGCCTGTTCATCCTCTCGCTGGTTCCGGTGGTCAACGTGGTAGCTGCGCCGCTGTGGCTGATCTTCGGTGTATGGATGATGGCCATCCAGTACATCGACTATCCGGCAGACAACAACAAGATGAGCTGGCAGGACATGCTCGCCTGGCTGCGCCAGAAGCGCTGGCAGAGCCTGGGCTTTGGCGGGGTGACGTACCTGGCGTTGCTGATCCCGGGGGTGAACGTGCTGATGATGCCGGCGGCGGTGGCCGGGGCTACGTTGTTCTGGGTGCGGGAGCGGGACTGATCCCTGGGCGTTATGCGATCTCTGTAGGAGCGGCCTTGTGTCGCGATAGGGCCGCAACGCGGCCCCAGGATCTCAACGTTAATGCACAAATTGTTGGGGCCGCTTTGCGGCCCTATCGCGACACAAGGCCGCTCCTACAAAAAGCAGAGCGCGTCTGGTTTGGGTTTCAGTGCCCCAACCGGCTGGAAAACTGCCCCACCACATCCACCACCCGCTTCGCCCCGTCCTGGATCTCGACAATCACGTTGCCCGTCTGATCGGCCAGCGCCAGCCCCTGTTCGGCCTGGCGCTTGCTGGTGTCGATGATCGTCACCGCCGCTTGCGCCAACTGCTCGTTCTGCTGCACCACCCGGGCGATTTCCTCGGTGGCGCTGCTGGTACGCGACGCCAGTTGCCGGACTTCGTCGGCAACCACGGCAAACCCGCGCCCCTGCTCGCCTGCACGGGCGGCCTCGATGGCCGCGTTGAGCGCCAACAGGTTGGTCTGCCCGGCAATATCGCTGATGGTCTTGATGATCGAGCCGATCACCCGCGACTGCGTGTCCAGCGCCTGGATACCCTCGGCCGCCTCTTGCATCGAAGCTTCCAGGCCGCGCATCACGCTGACACTCTGGGTGACCACCCCGGTAGCCTTGCGCGCGCTGGCATCGGTGCCCAGCGAGGTGGTGTAGGCCACATCCGCCGCTTCGGCCACCGCCTGTTCCTGGTTGACCTGGTCGGTGATCACGGTGGCGAATTTGACCACCTTGTACAGCACGTCGTGGGCATCGAAGATCGGGTTGTAGGAGGCCTCCAACCAGACCACCCGGCCGTGGGCATCGATGCGCTTGAAGCGGTCAGCCACGTACTCGCCACGACGCAGCCTGTCCCAGAATGCCTGGTAAGCGGTTGAGTTGGCCTCTTCCGGCGTGCAGAACAGACGATGGTGCTTGCCGCGAATCTGCTCCAGGCGGTAGCCGACCGTGGCCAGGAAGCGCTCGTTGGCGGTGAGGACGTTACCGTCGAGGTCGAACTCAATGACCGCCGTGGAGCGCATCAGCGCCTTGATCAGGCTCTCATGTTCGCGCGAAGCCTCGATGGTGCGGGTCAGGTCGCTGGAATGCAGGGTGAAGTACCGAATGCGCCCCTCGCTGTTCTTGACCGGTTGCAGGATCGAGCGCAGCCAGGCTTCCTGGCCATTGCCGCGCAACAGGCGAAAAGCACCGTTCAGGTGCTCGCCACGGGTGATGGCAACTTTCATCCGCTGGTAGAAGTCCAGCGATCGCACATGGGCGGGGACGATGTCCTCGATGTTGCGTCCAAGCAGTTGGTCGGCCCGGTAGAGCATCTCGCTCTCGAAGTTGCCATTGACCATCTCGATCCGTCCCTGGGGGTCGAGTTGCAGCACCAGCATCTCGCTGTCGAGGCTGCTCTTGACCTGTTCGATACACATCAGGTCTTCGCGCAGTTGCCGGTTTTCTTGCTTGAGCTTGTTGTTGAACATCACCGCTCTCCTGGAGCGCAACAGGTGGTCGAATGCATCTTCATCGGCCGACGGCACGGCCCCTTGAGCGGCGCACCAGGAAATAATCTGCACGCTGCACAAGCCGATGGTCAGCTGTCACCTGCGCGCCACGTGACCGTCACATTGACGCAATCGGGCAGGCAGAAACTTTTGCCATGAACACACCTGCACTACGCATTACCCTCGTCAGCGAAACCTTCCCACCCGAAATCAACGGCGTGGCCAACACCCTTGGGCGCTTGAGCGAAGGGTTGCGCCAGCGCGGCCATCAGGTTGAGCTGGTACGCCCACGCCAGGCCGGCGATAACCACGCACAGCATGATCCACAGCTGGTGCTGTGCCGCGGCTGGGGCCTGCCGGGTTACCCAGGCTTGCAATGGGGCGAGGTGTCGATGCACACGCTGCTACGCCGCTGGCGCCGGCAGCCCCCGGATGTGCTCTACATCGCCACCGAGGGGCCGTTGGGGCTGAGCGCGCTGCGCGCTGCCCGGCGCCTGGGGTTGGCGGTGGTCAGTGGCTTCAACACCAACTTCCCGCAGTACTCCGGCCACTACGGCCTGGGCTTGCTGAGCCGCTTGCTCACCCTCTACCTGCGCTGGTTCCACCGGCGCACGGCGGTCACCCTGGTGCCCAGCGCAAGCCAGCGCCTTGAGCTTGAGCGCCGCGGCTTCCAGCACCTGGGGTTGCTGGCCCGCGGGGTCGACGCCTGCCTGTTCAACCCAGCCCGGCGCAGCCAGGCTTTGCGCGAAAGCTGGGGGCTGGGGGCAGACGACATCGCCGTGCTGTACGTCGGGCGCCTGGCGGCAGAAAAGAACCTACGCCTGCTACAGCCTTGCCTGCAGGCCTTGCAGCAAACCTACCCACACAAACGCCTGCGCCTTGTCCTGGTGGGTGACGGCCCGCAGCGCGCCGCCCTCCAGCAGCAGCTCCCCGAGGCGCTCTTCTGCGGCGCCCAGCGCGGCGAACTGTTGGCAGAACATTACGCCAGTGGCGACCTGTTCCTGTTCCCCAGCACAACCGAAACCTTCGGCAACGTAGTGCTCGAGGCCATGGCTTCGGGGTTGGCGGTGGTTGCCTGTGACCAGGCGGCAGCTGCGCAACATATCCACCATGGCCACAACGGTGCGTTGGCCATGCCGGGCGACCAGCCCGCATTCATCGAAGCCGCCTGCTGGCTGCTGGAGGAAGAGGAAACGCTGCGTCGCGTGCGCCTGAATGCACGGCAGCATGCCAGCCGCCAGGGCTGGCCGGCGATTGTCGAACAGTTCGAGGGGTATCTGCATGCGGCCCGGAACCAGGCTGCGACTTCACCAGCTTCGAGGCTGGGTGCTATGCGATCTGTGTAGGAGCGGCCTCGTGTCGCGATCGGGCTGCAAGGCGGCCCCCGGATATCGGCATTGTTGCAGCTATCGAGGGGCTGCTCTGCAGCCCGATCGCGACACGAGGCCGCTCCTACACAGGGACCGCGTCAGGCCAACGCTTTCTCGATGGCCTGCACCACCGCCGGGTCATCTGGCGCCGTGCGGGGAGAAAAACGCGCCAGCACCCGGCCGTCCTTGCCCACCAGAAACTTTTCGAAGTTCCAGGTGATGTCGCCGGGGAACTCGGCGCCCTCACCCGCCAGCAGGCGATACAGCGAATGGCGCTGCGCCCCGTTGACCTCAAGCTTGCCCGCCAGCGGGAAGCTCACCCCGTAGTTGAGGCTGCAGAATTCCTGGATTTCCTTTGCGCTGCCAGGTTCCTGCCCGGCAAACTGGTTGCACGGCAAGCCAAGCACATTGAAGCCTTTGTCCTTGTAGACCTGGTAGAGGTTTTCCAACGCCTTGTATTGCGGTGTGAGACCACATTTGGAAGCCACGTTGACCACCAGCACCACTTGGCCCTTGAACGGTGCGAGGGGCAGTTCCCCGCCGTTCAGCGCCTCCAGTTTCAGCTCGTGAAATGCACTCATGATGAACCCCCTCTCAGCTTCCGGGTTGCCGCGCAGGCAAATCGCGCCCACTAAAAAGGCGCCCGTTCAAACCGCCCACCTCCCGTAGGAAGGCAGATCGGCTTGCCCGAGCGCCTGGCGACTTTCTGAGCTTAGCGCAGAAAATCAGTGGTGATGGCCACCTTCACCGTGGATGTGACGGTGAGCGATTTCTTCGTCGCTGGCGTCACGCACGTTGACGACCTTGACCTTGAAGTTCAGACGCTGACCAGCCAGCGGGTGGTTGCCGTCAACGGTGATGTCGTCGCCGTCCACGTCGCGGATGGTCACGATCTGCATCTGGCCATCCGGCGCCGAAGCGTGGAACTGCATACCCACTTCCAGCTCGTCGACGCCTTCGAACAGGCTGCGGTTCAGGGTGCTGACCAGCTCGGCCAGGTATTCGCCGTAGGCGTCTTCCGGCTCGATGGCAACTTCCAGTTCGTCACCGGCTTGCTTGCCTTCCAGGGCTTTTTCCAGGCCTGGGATGATGTTGCCGGCACCGTGCAGGTAAACCAGCGGCGCGCCACCGGCGGAGCTGTCGATGGTCTCCCCGGCGTCGTTGGTCAGGGTATAGTCGATGGAGACAGCCTTGTTGGCGGCGATCAGCATGGGGCAAGACCTTTTGCAAAAGAATGTAGAGCGCACCAGTGTAACCAAGCCACCGCCCGATTGCGAACGCACTGGCGTGCAGCAACGGTCCATCAGTCGGATCATCGGCTTTCACCAGGACGAAGAAGGCCACTGGGTAGCCGAGCTGTCCTGCGGCCACACCCAGCACCTGCGCCACCAACCGCCGTGGCAGGCACGCCCGTGGGTGCTCGACCCGGCCCAGCGCCTGCAACGTATCGGCCAGCCGTTCGCATGTGGCTGGTGCGCACAAGGGGCCGATAGCGCTACCCTTGGCCGTTAATTTCTTGCACCGCTTATTTCGAGAAGCACGCATGCAGACATTTTTCATTGCGCCGACCGACTTTGGTGTCGGCCTGACGTCGATCAGCCTGGGCCTGGTGCGTACCCTGGAACGGGCCGGGCTGAAGGTGGGTTTCTTCAAGCCCATCGCCCAGCCCCACCCGGGCGACACCGGCCCCGAACGCTCCAGCGAACTGGTCGCCCGTACCCACGGCATCAAGCCCCCCGTGCCCATGAGCCTGGCCCAGGTCGAGCGCATGCTCGGCGATGGCCAACTGGACGAACTGCTGGAAGAAATCATCCGGCTTTACCAGCAAGCCTGCATCGGCAATGACGTGGTCGTGGTCGAAGGCATGGTGCCCACGCGCCACGCCAGCTATGCCGCGCGGGTCAACCTGCACCTGGCCAAGAGCCTGGATGCCGAGGTGATCCTGGTCTCGGCGCCGGAAAACGAAGTGCTCAGCGAGCTGTCCGGGCGGGTCGAACTGCAGGCGCAACTGTTTGGCGGCCCACGCGACCCGAAAGTACTGGGGGTGATCCTCAACAAGGTCCGCACCGACGAAAGCATGGCCGACTTCGCCACCCGCCTGCGCGAACACTCGCCGCTGCTGCGCGGCAATGACTTTCGCCTGCTGGGCTGCATCCCCTATCAGCCCGAGCTGAACGCACCGCGCACCCGCGACGTGGCCGAGTTGCTTGGCGCCCAGGTGCTCAATGCCGGCGATTACGAACAACGGCGCATGAGCAAGATCATCATCTGCGCGCGCACCGTGGCCAATACCGTGCCGCTGCTCACCTCCGGCACCTTGGTCGTCACACCGGGCGACCGCGACGACATCATCCTGGCCGTCAGCCTGGCTGCGATCAATGGCGTACCGCTGGCCGGCCTGTTGTTGACCAGTGACAGCAAACCGGACGCTCGCATCCTCGGGCTGTGCCGCGGGGCGCTGCAGGCGGGCCTGCCGATCCTGTCGGTCAGTACCGGTTCCTACGACACCGCCAACCAGCTCAATTCGCTCAACCGGGAAATCCCGGTGGACGACCGCGAACGCGCCGAGTTCATCACCGACTTTGTCGCCAGCCACCTCGACGCAACCTGGCTGCACCAACGTTGTGGCACCCCGCGCGAGCTGCGCCTGTCACCGGCGGTGTTCCGCTACCAATTGATCCAGCGCGCGCAGCAGGCAAACAAGCGCATTGTTCTGCCAGAAGGTGCAGAGCCGCTGCTGGTGCAGGCAGCGGCCATCTGCCAGGCCCGTGGCATCGCCCGCTGCGTGCTGCTAGCCAAGCCCGAGGATGTCGACGCGGTCGCCCGCGCGCAGGGCATCACCCTGCCACCAGGCCTGGAAATACTGGACCCGGAGCTGATTCGCGGGCGCTATGTGGAACCGATGGTGGAGCTGCGCAAAAGCAAGAACCTCAACGCGCCAATGGCCGAGCAGCAACTGGAAGACCCGGTGGTGATCGGCACCATGATGCTGGCCCTGGATGAGGTGGACGGCCTGGTGTCGGGGCTGGTGCATTCCACCGCCAACACCATCCGCCCTGCCCTGCAGTTGATCAAGACCGCGCCGGGGGCGAGCCTGGTATCGTCGGTATTCTTCATGCTGTTCCCCGAGCAGGTACTGGTGTACGGCGACTGCGTGATGAACCCTCACCCAAGCGCCGCCGAACTGGCGGAGATTGCCCGGCAAAGTGCCGAATCGGCGCAAGCCTTCGGCATCGCGCCACGGGTGGCGATGATCAGTTATTCGAGCGATTCGGCCAGCGATGAGGAAGTGGGGAAAGTGCGCGAGGCGACCCGCCTGGCGCAGGCCGCCACGCAAGGCTTGCTGATCGATGGGCCGCTGCAATACGACGCTGCAGCCAACCCGGCAATTGCCCGGGACTTGGCGCCCACCAGCCAGGTGGCCGGGCGCGCCACGGTCTTCGTATTCCCCGACCTGAACACCGGCAACACCACGCACAAGGCGGTACAGCGCAGTGCCGACGGGGTCAGCCTGGGGCCAATGCTGCAGGGCCTGCGCAAGCCGGTGAACGATCTGCCACGCGGGGCGCAGGTGGACGATATCGTCCATACCATTGCCCTGACGGCGATTCAGGCCAGCGTAGGGCGCTGAAACAAACGGGGCCGCAACGCGGCCCCATGCCTATTCAGGGATACTGCTGCACCTGGCCCTGCTGCTGGTCATACTGCTGGCCTGGAATCGGCTTCAGGTTCACTTCGACACGGCGGTTCTGCGCACGGCCATTGGCATCGGCGTTGCTGGCGATTGGCTGGTCAGGGCCCATGCCACGTACCGACAGGCGCGAGCTATCCACACCCTGCGAAGTCAGGTAGGTACTGACAGCCTGCGCCCGGCGCTGGGACAGGTCCATGTTGTGCTGGCGGCTGCCGGTGCTGTCGGTGAAACCGACCACTTCGATGGTGTTCTGGTTGAACTGCTTGAACGAGCTGGCGAGGTTGTTCAGCGGCTGGTAGAAGCTTGGCGCGATGTTGGCCGAATCGGTGGCAAAGGTGATGTTGCCCGGCATGATCAGCTTGATCTGGTCACCCTGGCGCTGCACTTCCACACCGGTGTTGGCCATTTGCGCGCGCAGCTCGGCTTCCTGCTTGTCGGCATAGTAGCCATAACCGGCGGCGGCAGCGCCCACGGCGGCAGCGCCGATCAGGGCGCCCTTGCCACGGTTGTTGTGGTCGATGGCGGCACCGGCGATCGCACCGGCCAGCGCACCCAGGCCACCGTACTTGGCAGTCTTGCTCATCCCGGTAGAGCCCTGCGCCTGCCCTTGGTTGTCGTAAGGGTTCTGACTGGCACAGCCGGTCATCAGGGCAGCGGCAGTTGCGACGATAATCAGACGACGCATGGTGAACATGGACAAGCTCCTACTCAATTCATGAATGCGACAGATCGCAAATGCATCTATGCCAGCCTTGGAACGCACCGGCAACGAAAAATTCCATGAAAGCGCCTTCATGTGCCGTCAGGCACGCACGAACGGGTTTTCGCGCATCTCGTCACCCAGCCGTGTATCAGGCCCATGGCCGGTGACCACGGTGGCCTCCTCGTCCAGCCGGTACAGCCGCTCCTTGATCGAGCGCACGATAGCCCGCTGGTCGCCACCCCACAAGTCGGTGCGGCCTATGCCCCGGCGGAACAAGGTGTCACCTGCGATCAACAGCTTGGCGTCGGCGAACCAGAAGCTCATCGAGCCAGGCGTGTGCCCGGGGGTGTGCAAGGCCACGCCGCAGCCGCACGCCAGTTCTTCGTCATCGGCCAGCCAGCGATCAGGCGACGGCACCGGGGTATAGGGCACGCCGAACATCTGGCACTGCATCTCCAGGTTGTCCCACAGTGCCTGATCATCCTTGTGCAGATGCAGCGTGGCGCCAGTCAGCGTCTTGAGCTTGCCCGAGGCAAGAAAATGATCGAAGTGGGCGTGGGTGTGGATGATGCTCACCAGCGTCAGGCCATGGGCCTGCAGGCGAGCAAGGATCTTGTCTGGATCACCGCCCGGGTCGACGACGATGGCTTTTTTGCTCAACGGGTCGCCGATGAGCGTGCAGTTGCACTGCAAAGGCCCGACAGGGAAGGTTTCGCGGATGAGCGCAGGCAGGGGTTGGGTCATGGTGTTCTCGCAGGTAAAGCCGGGTTTCTGCGCAAAGCCTGCCAGGAAAAGCAGGCAGGTGCACCAAATCCCTACGGCAGAAACAACTTGAACAAGCCACCGCCCAGTGCACCGCCATTGGAGATCTCGATGCGCCCACGCACCCCGCCACTTTCATGCAGCGCCGCAATGCGCGCGGCAAAGTACAGCCCCAGGCCGGTGCTGCCGCTGGTCGAGTCGATACCCTGGGTATATTCCTCCTGGCGGTCGAGCATGCGCTGTGGATAACCCGGGCCGTCATCGTTGACGCAAATGGCCAGCTGGTTGTCGGCCTCTTCGATGCTGATCAACAAGGCATGCCCGGCAAAGCGGGTGGCATTGGTGATGACGTTGGCGATCACCGAGGCCACCAGCTCGCGGTCGAAGAAACCCAGCGGGTTATCGGTGTCGATGCGCCAGGTGGCGAGAATATCGTTGTGCTTGAGCACTTCCTCGTGCGCCGCCAGCTGGGCCTCGATGAAATCGTCCAGTTCGTGGTAGTCCGGGCACACCGGCAGCTGATTCACACCAAGCTTGTACAACCCCAGCAGCTGCACCAGCATGCCGTTGAGGTGACGAAACTCGTGCTCCATGATCCCTTGCTCGGCGCCGCCGCGCAGTTCCTCGGGCAGGCGCTCCACCCACTGGCCGTGGCACTGGATCAACGCCGCGAGGGAGCTTTTGAGGTCGTGCACGGTGGAGGCGATCACCGTGGAAAAATCCAGCCCCTGATTGTCTTGATTCATGCGCCGAACACTCGGATGTGCAGTTTGCGGTAACGGTCATAGCGATTGTCGCTGGCAGGGATACCGGCCACGCTGGTCAAGGCGTCGCGGCATTCCTGCATGATCGCGGGCTGGGGGTTTTCACCACCAATGCGCAGCAGCGCCTGGGCGGTGTTCAGAGCGATGCTGATGTTCCTGGGCTGTAGACCCAGCGCCTTGCGGAACAGTTGCAACGCCTCGCCGAGCTGCCCTCCCTGGTAACTGCGCACACCCTGGCGATTGAGGGTGACCGCTTCGGTAATGGCGTTGAGCACACTCGGGTCGTCCGTCAGCTTGCCCACTTTTTCCATGACCTTGGGGTCATCGCCATAACTTTCCACACAGCTTTTCAGTACGCCGATGGCGGCGGCCTCCTGGCCCATCGCCTGCAACTGCGCGGCGACGGTGAGGGCCGAATCGACCGAGAAGAACTGGTTCATCTTGTCCAGGCGCAGAATGGCCTGATCGGTCAGCTTGGCAGCCGTTTCCGGGTCACCGGCCTGCTGCAGGCTGGCGGCCTTCATCATCCGCGCACGCACCTGCAAGCCTTGGTCTTCGGGGTTTTCCTTGGCCACTTCACTGAGCGTGGTGTTGATCTCGACGCGGGTACGGGCGTCCAGGCCAAAGCCTGCATTCTTGCTCATCAGCGCCTGCACCAGGCCCAAGTTGTTTTCCGGGTCTTTGTAGCGCGAACTCTGCCCTTGGTTCACCGCATGGCGGAAGGCCTTGGAAGCGCTTTCGAAGTCTTCGTTTTCCAGCGCCAGCTTGCCCAGGGTCGACTGCCGCCGCACCGACAATGGCGACAGGCGCACTGCCTCTTCCAGCAGGCTCTGCGCACGCTTGCTTTCGCCTTGGGCCACCAGCACTTCGGCCATGCCATCGTACAAGGCTGGCATGATCGGGAAGGCTTTGAGCGCCTGCTCGTATACGCCCTGGGCCTGGGCATTCTGGCCACGTTTGTGCATCAAGGCCCCCAGCGCCGCGTACACCCACGGTTGCGGGCGGCTGGCGAGAATGGCCTTGAGAAATTTCTCCAGCTCATCGAAGCGGTTGAGGTTGCGCAAGGCATCGGCCCGGTAGCGCAGGCACAGGGGTGCCAGGCGCGGGTCCCTTTTGCACAGCTCGGCGCATGCCGCCAGCACCTCGCCCGGGCGGTTGCGGTCCAGCGCCTGCAATATCGGCTTGAGCAGGGTTTTGCGCTGGAACAGCTTCTCGACCCGCTGGGCCAGCCCCACCCGGTTGAACGGCTTGGTCAGGTAGGCATCGGGCTCGTGCTCGATGGCACTGAGAACGATGGCCTGGCTGCTCTCGGCGGTGACCATGATGAACACGCACTCATGGCTGATGTGCTTGTCGATGATCAGGTCTTCGAGTACCTGCTGGCCATTCTTCTTGCCATCGCCCAGGTGGAAGTCCTGCAGGATGAAGTCATAGCGCTTCTGCGCGCACATGCGCAGCGCCTGCTCGCCGCTGTCGGCGGTGTCGACGTCGCGCACACCCAACTCACGCAACATGGAACGGGTCGACGTGCGAAAGTCGGTGAAATCGTCGACGATCAGAAAGCTCTTTTGCCCGTACTGCAGCATCAACACGACCTGCCCTGGAATGATTGAAAAATCGCGCGAGGCGATGCCACCGATCGCTGTATCGGCAGCTGGCCGGGAAAGATGAGCATCGAGCATTATCGGCCGCGAACATGGCCCGAGGCCATTACTTTAACGGGCGGTAGCCAGCACCGCCAGCACTACGCCAGCAACCCCAGTGACTTGGCCTTGGCCACCGCCTGGGTCCGCCGCTCCACGCCCAGCTTGCTGTTGATATGGCTGGCGTGGGTTTTGACCGTGTGCAAGGAAATGAACAAGCGCTCGCTGATCTGCTGGTTGGAGCAACCTTGGGCGATCAGTTCGAGCACAGCCAGCTCACGGCCGCTCAGGGCCTCGCAGCAACCGCCTGGGGCGCTTGGCAACGCTGGCAAATGCCCCAACAGGTCGACCTGCACCGGGCAGCCAGCCCTGGCCAGCAACTGGTCCTGCAGCCACTGCGGGTGCCGCTGCAGCAACGGCTGGAACGGTTGCAGCACGCCCCCGCGTGCGGCCTCCAGCAAGCCGGGCAACAACTGCGCGGCCTGGCCATCGCGGCCTTCGTCCAGCAACAGCAGCATCCACTGGCTGAGCGCGCTGACGGTGAGCATCATGCCGCCGCTGGCCTGGCCGCGTTCGACCAGCCCGGCCAGGCGCTCGAGCGCCTCTGTGCGACGTGACAGCACCCGTTCGAGCAGCGCCTGCTGCAGGGCGATATGCACCGGCAGCAGCGGGTGAAACTCTGGCGCCGCCGCCGGCTGCTCACCGCCATAGGTCTGGCCCAGGCGCAGCAACCAGGACTCGGCCAGGTCGACGCGCCCCTGGGCCAGCCACAGCTCGCATTTGACCAGGGTGATCATGGCCAGGTAGTAAACCGGCGGCACGTCCCAGATATGCATCAGCCGTTCCGCCTCGGCCAGTTCGGCAAAGGCCTCGGCGAACTGCCCTTCGCGACCATCGAGGGTGGCAATCACGCAGTGGCCGATAAGCACGCTGATGTCGCGGCAGGCACGTGCCTCACCCAACCCCGCGCGCAAACGTGCCCGGCCCTGGGCCGGTTGCAGGCGCGAGACCAGCAGGTAGCCTTCATACAGCGTCAGGCGGGCGCGCACCGCATACAGCCGCTGCGCCGAGAGCCCTTGCAGGCGCTGCAGCCCCTGGCGCACTTCATCCAGTGCGCGCAGCACCTCGCCACGGGCGTGCAACACCCGCGCCCGGTCATAATGCGCCAACGCCTCGAACAACGGGTTGCCGACCCGCTGGGCCAGCTCCAGCGCCTCACGGTTCCAGCCACGGGCGCGCCAGAAGTCGCCATCGGCAATCGCCAGGTTGGACAACGTCGACAAACAGACCAGGCGCTGCCCATAGCGCTTGCCGGGCAGGCTCTGCAGGGCTTCGCCACAATAGGCCAGGGTGCGCTCACGATCACCGCGGCCACGGGCGATGACACCGCTCAGTGCCAACCACTGGGCCAGCATGGACTTTTGCGCGGTCGCCGAAGGTGCAGGCAGGAAGCGGCTGAGGTGGCCTGCCAGTTCTTCAGCCGCATCCAGCTGGCAGGCCAGGCCCAGCGCCCAGCTGTACAGCACGATCAGCCGCGGGGTGCTGATCAGCAGGCTGTCGGGCAGGTCCATCTTCCAGCGCAGCAGCATGCCGACATTTTGTTCGGCCAGCAGTTGTTCCTCGGACAGGCTCTGTACCAGGTCGGCAGCGACATCGAGGTGGCCGGCACGCAGGGCCTGCTCCACGGCTTCATCCAGCAACCCCTGGCGCTCGAACCAGCGGCAGGCACGCAGGTGCAGGTCGGCCAGTGGCTCACTGGCCTGGCGGCTGCGCAGCAGGTCGGAGAACAGGTGGTGGTAGCGGAACCAGTGGCCATGCTCGTCCAGCGGTACCAGGAACACCTGGTGTGCCTGCAAGAAGCGCAGGATCGCGGCGCTGTCGTCGCGCCCCCGCAGCGCATCGCACAGCGGGGCGCAGAAGCGCTCCTGGCAGGCGGTTTCATCGAGGAAGGCCTGCACGTCGGCAGGCAGCATGTCGATGACCTCTTCGAGCAGATAGTCGCGGATCAGGCCCTCGCCCCCGTGCAGGGCCTGCGGAAGAGCCTGTTCGTCGGCGCTCTCGCTGACCGCCAGTTGCCAGAAGCGCAACCCCGCCACCCACCCGTCGCTGCGCTGGATCAGGTTGTCCAGCGCCTGGCCTCGCAAGCCGTTGGGCTGGCGACCGATCACCGCCAGCGCTTCTTCGGCGGTCAGCCGCAGCTCCTGTTCGTTGAGCTCGACCAACTGCCGTGACAGGCGCAGACGTGCCAGGTGCCAGTCCGGCCGCTGCCGGCTGGTAACCAGCAACACCAGGCCCGGCGGCAAATGGTTGAGGAAAAACTGCAGGCAGCGGTCGAGTACCGGCCCCTGGGCCAGGTGATAGTCGTCGAGCACCAGCAGCAACGGCGTATCAGCACGCAGGTACTGCGCCAGCTCGTCGAGCAGGCCATCGAGCCACTCCTCGAAGGCGAATGGCTGATGGCGCTGGCGCATTTTCAACAGGCCCATGGCCTGGCCGCCCAACGCCGGGCAGTACTGCTGCAGGCCTTCGAGCAGCCGCTCGAGAAAGCGCCCAGGGTCGGCATCGCGCTGGCTCAGGCCCAGCCAGAGGCTGCGCCAGTGATCGGGCAGCGCCTCGCAGAACTCGATGGCCAGCGAGCTCTTGCCGAAGCCGGCCGGCGCGCTGACCAGCAGCAAGCGCCCACCAAGGCCGGCGTGCAAGCGCTGGCACAAACGCGGGCGCAGCACGTGCCCGTCCGGCAATGGCGGCCGGAAGAAACGCCCGTCCAGCAGGCCCAAGGCCTGAGTCGCGAATCCATGCGTGCGGGACAACTCTGTCATGGCCGGCTCGTTCTGGTTGGAAGACTACGGCGATATGGATGCCTGCGAGACTAGCCGGTAACGCTACGCATTTGAAGGTGATGGAAACAATTGCCGTCGAAAAGACTGCGACAAAAAGCGACATGGCTGATGGACACGGCGGCAGGGGCGGGTTTGGGCAGGTATTCAGCGGACTTATCGCCCGTTCAGGCTTGCACGCCGAGGGCATGGAGCGGCCAATAAAAACGCCCCGGTAAACCGGTAATGCTGCTCGCTCAAGCAACTGGGGCCGCATTGCGGCCCATCGCAGGGAAGCCACAGGGATCGCATTAGGGCTGACAGGTGTTTGTCAGAAGATATGCAGCGCCTGGGAGACCGAGCGCCGCCCGCGCGGCGCTTCGCGGGTAAACCCGCTCCTACGTTTGTTTCGG